>JANXSH010000764.1 GCA_025356615.1 Planctomycetia bacterium
GAGATCGACTCGATCCTCGAGACGGACCGGACGTTCGTCGATCTCCTCGGCAAGGACGCGGGGCAACGGCACCGCTTCGTGATGGACCGGGCCGGCGAGGTGGCGATCAACGAGGTCGATGTCTGATGGCGGAATTCGACCACGGCACGAAGCGCATCGCCGAGGCGGCGGGCAGGCATCTCGCCCGCATCGCCGGCGTCGATTGCGTGACCTGGAAGCCGCTCGAGAGTACCCTGCCGATCTCGGTCGAGTTCCTCGCCGACCGCGTCTTCCTGGCGACTCGGTCCAACGAGCGATTCGTCGTGTATTTCGAGTTCTACACGACCTGGGATCCCGAAGCGCCTTGGGACATCCTCGCCAAATCGGGCATCCTGTCGCGCCGCGAACAGCTGCCGACGGTGTGCATCGTGATCATCCTCCAACCGAAGGGCGCGCCGGAGAAGAAGGGCGAGGTCCGACTCGATCTCGCCGGCAAGATGGTCCAGTTCGTCCGGCTCGAGGAGATGTTCCTCTGGGACGAGGAGCCGGAAGTTTGGTGGGACGCCGAACCGGGCTTGATGGCGCTCTACCCGCTGTGCCATCATGGAGAGGAACCCGAAG
This sequence comes from Planctomycetia bacterium, assembly GCA_025356615.1. Lineage (GTDB taxonomy): Bacteria > Planctomycetota > Planctomycetia > Gemmatales > Gemmataceae > JANXSH01. The sequence continues at coordinate 601 of JANXSH010000764.1, forward strand.
CCGCCATCCGTCATGCGGCCTCAGCCATTGATGCGAACGCGAGCGATGCGGTGGAGCGGCGGGATTTCTTGACGTTCCTGGGCATCTACTCGAAGATGAGGTATCCGTTCGTGAGTGCCATCAACATCATTGGGAGAGAGAAGATGAGAGAATCCGCTTTCGCACAGGAGTGGGTCGAAGAAGGCTCCCTAACCACCCGGCGGGCCGATATCCTACGGGTACTTCGTTCTCGGCTGAAGCTCGCCCAAACCGAGGAGTTCGTTCCCGTCCTCGATCTCGTCAAGGAGCCGGATCGCCTTGACCACCTGCTCGATGTCGCCGCCACCTGCGCCGGCATCGACGAGTTCCGCGCCGCCCTGACGTAATAGCACGCAGTCGAAGTCGCGAAGATCGGACGGAGATAATATGACAGACTCACCCGTGGTGGAGGAGTGGATGGTGGAGGGAGAACTCCGTGCGGGGCGGGCCTACATCCTCCGCGTTCTTCGCTCCCGATTCGACCCGACCCCGACAGAGGATCTGGCCGCATCGCTCGAGTCGGTCGCCGATCGAGCGGTTCTCGACTCGCTCCTGGACTGCGCCCTCGCCTGTGCCACCATCGACGAGTTCCGCGCCACTCTTGGTCGCACACACGTGATCTCGCCCGATAGTGTCACCACGAGCAGTTCGCCTGTACTCGGGAGTGCAAAGCCCGTAACTGCGACGTACTTGACCTTACTCAGCCTCTCCGCCAAACTGAAGTATCCGCTGATGGATGTCGTGAAGATCATCGGGAAAGAGAAGATGATAAGCTCTCCGATGGTGCAGGAGTGGATGGAGGGGGGAGAACTCCGCGCAGAGCGAGCCTATGTCTCCCGCGTGCTTCGCTCCCGGTTCGACCCGACCTCGACAGAGGATCTGGCCGCATCGCTCGAGTCGGTCGCCGATCGAGCGGTTCTCGACTCGCTCCTGGACTGCGCCCTCACCTGTGCCACCATCGACGAGTTCCGCGCCGCCCTTTCCTAATCACCTCACCCCGGCAGCGGCACGCGGACGACCTCGCCGACTTTGGTCACGACGAGCAGTTCCCCCGTCTTCGGGCTGGCGAACGCCGCGATGGCGTCCTTGATAATCGTCTCGCTCTGGCCCAGCACACGCATCGACCCGCCGTCGGCGCGGAGCCAGGTGATGCCGCGCTCGTGGACTGCGGCGAGCTTGCCCGCGTCGAGGAGCGTGACGGCGAGGCACTGCTCGACGCTCCAGAGTTGGCTGTCTTCCAGGCGCAAAGCGAATTTGTCGTGGATCAGCCGAACCCAGCACGCCTTGCCGTGTTCGCCGCGCCAGGCAATCTGGCTGTCGGTGTGGTGGTCAACGTTCCACGAAAGGATGGAGGGAGACGCCAACTGCTCGGGAAGGGAGACGGATCCGACGAAGACGGAATCGCTCGTCATTTTTCGCCGCCACGCATGTAAGGTTCGATGGGCGTCGAGTGTCCACAAGCCCATCCCCATGACGTTAAAGGGCGACGAAGGCTCGAACCACGCGGCCAGGATGTCGGCGTGGAAGGTAGTTGTCGGGTGCGGAGTCAGCCCCGTCCCCTTCAATATCTTGTGCAATTTACCCTCGATTTGGAGCCCCAACATCGCGTTCCCGTACCCGATCAGGGGCGTCAAGTAGGGTTCGCATCCCTCGGCCACGTCCAGCGCACGCAGGACGATGTTGATCCACGCATCAGGATGCACCTGATACGCCATCAGAGTGTAGCCCTCGCCTTGCCGTCGAATGACCGCGATCATTTCTCCATCAGGGCTACACGACACGGACACGACCGGCTCGGGGTGTAGCGTCAGCCTCGAGACCCTCTCGCTCGCCGGGTCGTAGCGCACGACGGAGCCGTCGGCGAAGCCGAGGACGAGTACGCCCGACTCCGCAGCCTGGGCGACGGCGGTCACTGTGGCGAAGTGGAGTGCGATCCATCGGCTGCCTTTACGAGGCGCGGGAACGGCGGGACGGGTCGCCTTCAGGGCGAACTCGGCGTCGCGCACGGTGGCGGCGTCCCACCCTGCCGACTGGCCGAAGAGGAGCGAGATCACCCCCACGCCGTGATCGCCCTCGTCGGCGCGCTGGCGGAGCTTGCCCGCAAGCCCCCGCAAGGCGCGGTCGCGCAGGTCGTCGCGCGTCGGCGATCGGCTTATCAGGCGGTTGTAGAACCGCGATGCCGCCGCGTCGTCGCCGGGCGCGGCGAAGTAGGCGTCCGCCTCGTCGAGCAGCGTCGTCAGGGCGGCGGGGTCGGTCCGCGCGACGTAGACGCCTGCAAGGTCGTGGAGGCACTCGTTGGCGTCGATCGACGGCCGGCCCTCCCAACCCCGGACGAGGAACGGTTCCGCCAGAGCCGGCGCGCCGGCGCGCGTCGCCATGAGGCGCGCGGCGAGGGCAAAGTTGCCGCGATTCGCCTCGGCCCAGGCCGCGTCGAGGTAGTGCCGCATCGCGCGGTCCTCCTCGCCGACCCGGCGCAATAGGTCGGCCGCCTCCAGGGGCCGACCCTCGGCGAGGTAGAGGTCCACCGCGCGGTCGATCTCGCCCGCCGCCTCGAAGGCGCGGGCGGCGGCGATCTTGTCGCCGAGCTTCTCGAGGTAGACCAACGCTGCGTCATGAGGTCGGCCCGCGCGTTCGAGCAGCGAGGCGGCGCGTCGCCAGTCGCCGAGCAACTTGCCGTGGATGGCCGCCGCGCGCAGGAAGTCCCCCTTGGCCTCGGCCACGTCGGCGGCGCGGCGGTATTGCTCGCGGAGTTGGGCGAACAGTTCGTCGCTGCTCAGCCACGCGGACCCGCCGTCCCGCGCGTTCAGGTCCGCGGAGGTCCATCGGAAGTCGCGTCGGACCAGGCGCGGGTCGTCGTCGATGGTGCCGCCCCGGCCCGGCTCGTTGTTCAGGGGGACCGCGTGGCGCAAGGCGTCGTCGAGGTTCCCCTCGCGGAATCGTCGCAGGAGGTCGCGCAGGGCCGACTCGTGCTTGCCCAACAATTTCTCCGTCAGCCTCGGGGCTTGCTCCATCGCCTTGCGAAGCAACCCCGCCGCGACGGCGCGGAGGCGGTCGGAGCCGAGCCACTCGCCGAGCTTGTCGAGCGCGCGGCCCAGGCCGCTCTTGATGCCCGCCGACGCCTCGGCCATCGGCCCAGTCTTCGGCGCGCGCGGCGTCTCCGCGCCGATGTCCTCCCCTGCCCTGCCCAACACATCCTCCGGCGGGAGGTCGAGGACGATGGAGGTCAGTTCATGCACCCGATCGGGCCGAGCCGGCGGGGGTCGCCACGCGCGCCGGGGCAGCGTCGGCACTTGCAACAACTCGCGCGGCCCGAGCCGCGTCTCCCTGTCGAACGCCAACACCTGCCCGCCGGGCAGGAAGACGACCCCCTGTCGTGCCCCCAGTGCGCGGGCCTCCTCGGGCAAGAGCGCCGGTGACAGTCCCGCGTCAACCGGAAGGTAGACACCCTCGGCCAGCGCCCGCAGGCGAATCACGCCGGGGAACACCGCGTTACTCGGCGCGTCGAGGACGACGAGGAACCCCTCGCTCACCGCGTGGATGTGCGGCAGGTTCGCCCCGCCGATGCGTGTGCAGAGTCGCAACAACCCCGCCACGTCGCCGGGGTAGAGGAGCGCCGACGCCGACGCCGCCGGTCGCCAGTACAGTTGGTAGGGCACCCTCATTTCTGCCTCCCCTTCGTCGCGTTCAGGAGCGCCTCGCCGATGAGTCCGGCCGCGCCGGGCGTCGCCGGGCCGCCGAAGGACTCGGCACCGAAGCGCGTCCCGTCGGGCATCCACGCCGCCAGCTCCTGGCGGAAGACGAAGAACGCCGCAACGAGCGTCTCCTCATGAAAGACGAACACCTCGCCGAGTCCGGTGACGACAGCGGCGACTGAGCCGCGCCTGGCGGAGGTTCGGAACCGGACCGTGTCGTCGCCGAACGCCTTGGGCCGTCGGGGCTGGGCCGTCGCGCGAGTAAGGAGTCCGGCCTCGAGTTCTCGGCAAATCTCTGCCGCGTTAGGTGTCCTCACGTTGAAGCAGGCGAGCCGCCCCTGACTCCAATCGATCAGGTGCGTCGTCTGGCCGATGATGACTCGTAGGCTCGTACCCCCAAGATCGACGACGAGGTTGTTGTGGAATCGCCCCAGCGGTGTCACGCACCGAATGCCGAGGCCAGGCACAACGTTGCGGACCTGAATCTGACCGCTGCCCAGTTGCACCGCGAGGAGTCGTCCGTCCTGCGAAAGGGTGAACTGTTCGCGACCGCTCGACAACTGCAAGCTCCCGATCGCCCGGCTCCCAGGGCCGTCCAGGAAGATTCGCAGGTACGCTTGCGAAGCGGGATCGAGTAGAAGTGCCGCCATCGTGCAGCCCTGGACCTGGCCGGCACGCAGGCTATGTCCTCGCAGGACAGGAACGCCCTCTTCCAGCGGGGTGAACGGGTCCCAACCAATCCACGGACCTTCGAAGGATAACTCGCCCTGTTGCCTGTTCAGGAGAAGAACCGGGAGATGAAACGAAACCCCCTTCTGATCTTGGGCAATGATCTCGCAACCCTGCATCGGCTGTCGCTCCGGGGTGCCTGGCCCCGGCTTACGCCATTGAAGCGTATCCGGCAGTCGCTCCTCTTTTCCGTCGCCGGACAAACAAACTCGGCACCCTCGAGCCCCCGACATGACGGCGATGGCGTGTTCACCCGAGATGTACAGCCAGCGCAGATCGGGCCTGACTTCCAGGTCGATTGGGAAGACCCGACACGTCCGCGATTCGCGGTGATAGTACGCCATCACGGGAGCAGACATCCCCCGCTCGCCGTCCCTGGTCGTCGCCGTCACGACGAAGCCGCCCTTGACGCCGATCACGCCGGTGAATCGGCTGATCGGCTTGCCGTCGTGCATCGGGCGCGGCAATATCTGATGCGGGCCGCCCCCGGTCGGCATCAGCAGGAGCATTTCCTGGTTGCTCGCCACGAGCAGGTTTTCGCCCTCGTAGTCGAAGGCGAACGACAGCGGCTCGTGATACCCCGCCAAGCCGCAGCGGAAGGGGAAGCCGATCGGCTCCACGTCGCCGGTCCACGAAGAGGCCGGGACTGGTTTCGGAGGGGTCGTCGCCATCTCCGTGAGATCGACGCGGAATCGGCTGATCGCCACGACCCCGCCGGGCCGGACCTCGCCGAGTTCGACGCGGCCCCCGGCGTCCGCCGTCAGGGCGAACAGCCGCGACGACTTCGACACGGCGGCGCACGCGGCGATCACGTCCGGCTCGTCGAGGTTGCGCGGGTGCGTGAGTAAGACCACGTCGCGCGGCCCGTCGGCAGGCTCACGGGCGAACGCCTCCAGCGCTTTCGCGGGTGTCGCGGTCAAGTCACTCTGTCCGAGTGTCTCGGCGAGATCGTCGGGGCGGATCGCGCGCGGGTCGCAGGAGACGCCGCCCGTGCTGGTCATAGCCAGGCGCAACGACAGTTCGCGGCGCTCGGCCATGCGGGCGAGGGCGAACACGGCGGCGGCGAGCAGCACGCGCACCCGGCCCCAGGTGCGGACGCCCTGGTCGAGCAGCACGACGAGTTCCTCGCGCGTTCGGACGGCGGGGTCTTCCCGGCGGTAGTACAGCAACTCGTTCTGGGCGAACCGTCGCAGGAATTCCCACTCGTCGAGGGCGAATTGTGAGGGGAGGATCGCCTCCGGCCTGCCCTTCGTCGTCACGTCCGCGAACCCGCCGATGGCGACCAACGGCTCGGCGTGCCGACGGGGCGGCAGCGAGATCGCCCCGACCAGAGTATCGACGAACGGCACCGCCCCGCTGAGCCGGTCGTGTCGGCTGACCTTCGCCAGGAACTCGGAGAGGGAAAGGGGCTTGTCCGCGAGCAGCCCCTCCGCGACCGCCTCGCCCTGGTCCTCGGCGGACGGCTGACCGTGGCGGAACCAGTGGACGAGTTCGCGGAACGAATACGCCTCGAGTTCGACGCCGAGTAGCCCCTCGAAGGTGTCGCCGTCCATGATCGGCTCGTCGCCCGGCATCACCGGGCGAACCGAGACCCGCGCCCAGACGTTGAGCCAGCCAGCGAGTTCTTCCAGCGGCGGCGGGTTGACGGCGACGGGCATCTCGGAACAGAGTAGGGCGCATACCACGCCCGCCGTCCGCGACGGCCGGCCCGCCTCCTCCCACGCCATAGCTAGCGTCGTGAAGTTATGATGTGTGTCCTTCCGCTGGCGTAGCAGGTAGAAAAAATGCAGGACGTGGCCGAAATGGATGAGGGGTCGCTGCGCCGCGAAGCCCTCGAGGAACGCGAGCAACTGCGGCGTCAGGGCGAACGTACGCCCGTCATGGCTCTCCACCGCGTCGGCCAGCGCCGACCAGCGCAGCCGTCCCAGCGGCTCGCAGTAGTCGCGCGGGATGTCGAGGTAATGGGCACTCATGCGACACCTCCCGCTCTCGACGCCAGACGAACCCCCGCCCGCGTCAACGGCCCGAACGCCTCGGCAGGAACGACCTCGACGCCCTCGGGAGTGAATACGCCGCAGTCTTCTCCGAATCCCAACGCCTCGACGAGGATCCCCTCGGCGAGGTCCGGCTCCGGCCGCCATCCCGCCGCGATGAGCAGTCGTTGCCCCCAAAATCGCTCGCCCACCAGAGCCGGGAGCCTGCCCCGGAGGAGGACTTCGTTACCGCTAATCGCCGCCTCGACCGCCTCGATGTCGTCGCTCAGCGCGGAGTCGGCCCACGCCGCGAGCGCCGCGAGGGAGACGCGGAGCGCGGTGGTCCGGCGCGGGCAATCATCGCGAACGAGGCGGACGATCATCTTCCCGCACGCTTCTCGCATAACAGGTGTTGCCGTCAGCACCTCCGGGAACAGCACTCGATCCAGCAACACGCCTCCCTCCGGGTCGGGCACGTCGAAGACCGGCAAACTCTCCCTCGGGCGACGCCACGACCCCTCGTGCAGCGTCGCAGGCTCGGCCCCCGGCAGCGCCAAGACGTGCCGCGCGACCTCCTCGGCGCTTGCGGGCCAGAACACCCAGAGGGCCGAGTCGCGCACGACGACGCGAACGTCGCCTCGATCCCGCCACCGGGCGAGATGCGGCAGAACCTCCACAGGCAGTTTCGCGCAGGCGTTCATCGCGGGCCGAGCCTCCCCAAAAGATGCTCCGACCGCGCCAGCAGGTGCGAGCGAGCGGAGGCGTCGCCGACCCACGCCGACCGGTCGGCCAGCGCCGCGACCCGGTCGCGCAGCCGCGCCAGCGCCAGGAGCGAGGAGACCGAATCGCCCTCGAGGTCGCTGGTGATCGCGTCGAGTTGCCGGGAGATGTCCTCGGCGTCGGCCTTCTCCGGTTGTTTCGCGAGAGGGTGGGCCGACTCCCCGGCGGGGTGTTGCTCGAGGGTGTGCTGGATCAGACCTCGCAAAGGGGCGATCTGCTCGGCGCGATCCCAGACGTAGCGCATCACCCACAGGTCGCTCGGCTCGGCGGCCCCGCGCCCGCACAGGATCGCGGACGCGGCGAGTAGCTTTTGCGACTTGACCGCCCGACGATCCGAGAGGGCGATCCCGAGGTCTCGGACCTTGTGGACGGTCTCGGTGTAGAGATCCCGCACCGGGCGCAGGTCCACGCGGAAGAGTCGGCCCGACAGCTCCCGGAGGTCGTCCGCCGTGAAGTCGGCATCGGGCGGCGACGACTGCTCGAGCGCCCATCCCGCCTGGAGCAGCGCCGGAGTGGCCGAACGCGGGAGGTCGTCCACCCGGCACCGCAACAGGAAGCGATCGAACAGCGCCCGGAGCGTCTCCTCCTCCGGGAGGTGGTTCGACGCGCTGAAGAGCGACAAGAGCGGGAGGCGGTGCGTTTCCGCTCCCCGGCGGTAGAGGCGCTCGTTGAGGACGGTGAGCAGGTTGTTGAGGATGGCGCTATTGGCGTTGAACAGCTCGTCGAGGAAGGCGAACTCCGCCTCGGGGAGCATGCCGGTGATGACCGTCGCTACGACTCCTTCGCGGAGCCGGGCAATGTCCACGGGGCCGAACAACTCGCTCGGCTCGGAGAAGCGCGTGAGGAGGTACTCGAAATAATTCCCCCGGACCGACGACGCGAATTGCCGGATGAGCGCCGACTTGGCGGTTCCGGGAGGGCCGTAGAGGAAGAGGTGTTCGCCCGCGACGAGCGCCAGCGCGATGAGGTCCACGACCTCGCCGCGCTCGACGAACCGCGAGCGCAAAGGGTCCAGGATCTGATTCCGCAGCCGGGCGACGATGTCGGGCATCAGGCGATCTCCCCAAACTTGGAACCAGCGACGGGGACCGACAGCCCCCGCAGCGCGAAGCCGAGTTACGCATTCGGCCCGACCGGCCACGCCAGCCGGGGCCGGGCCGCGAGCCGCCCGGCGAAGAGCAGGAACAGCCCCGGATGCGTGCCGAGGTCGCCGGGCGTGTCGGCGAGCGCACCCCAGGACGGCCCTCGGGGTCTGGGAAACGACAGAAGTTCTCGTCCATGACGGAGCCTCCGTATATCTTAGAGAACCCATCCTCCAGGAGATACTACCGCGCTGCGGGGTTTCTTATTCGCAGGTCACTCGTTGGGAACGAGGCGAACCTAGTGGCCCGGCGATCGGAGGTTGACGGACCACTAGCCACACCTCCTCTTCGCCACCCTTCCGAACATGCGGGTCGGCCCGGATGGTGCGGTCCCGCGCGTCGCGCACGCGAAGACGGGCATCGACTTGCCATTCCACGTCGCGCGCCGTCCCGCTACTCTGAATCATCGAGCGGGTTTATCTCTGATAGAGAGGCGGCAGGCGATCCCATCGCACCTGCCCCATCGAGGAGGGTGGAATGCAGCTCGCGCAACGTCTCGTTCGTCGTGGCGTCCTCAAGCCGGACGACCTCGCCCGGATTGCCGAAGTGCGCGCCATGACGCCGTCCCGTCCCTTGCACGAAATCCTCATCGAAAAGAACTTCGCCAAGGAAGAAGACGTCCTCGCGGCCCTGGCCGAAGAGTTCGGCATGGAACTCGTCGATCTCACCGATATCAAGGTCGATCCGGACGTGATGAAGGCCATGCCGCTCAAGCTCGTCCACCGCCGAACCATCATGCCGTTGAAGCGCGACAACGGCACGCTCGTCGTGGCGACCGGCGACCCGTTCGACGTTTACGCCCTCGACGAACTCGCCATGCTGACGGGCCTACAAGTCCACCCGGTATTGGCAAGCCCCCGCGAGATCGCCCGGCTCATCAAGGCGCACTTCGGCGTCGGCGGCGAGACCGTCTCCTCGCTCATCCAGGAGCGCGGCGAGGAGCAAGTCGAGTTGCTCGAGGGGCTGGAGGCCGACGACAGCGAGGCCGCCAAGATGGCCTCGGAGGCGTCGGTCGTCAAGCTCGTCAACGAGATCCTCATCGAGGCGGCCAACGAGCGCGCCAGCGACATCCACATCGAGCCGGAGGAGGGCAGCCTCCGCATCCGCTACCGCATCGACGGCCTACTCCAGTTGCAGCCGATGCCACCGGCGATCACGCAATTCCAGTCGGCGATCATCTCGCGCCTCAAGATCATGGCCCACCTCAACATCGCCGAGAAGCGCCTGCCCCAGGACGGCCGGATCAAGATGCGCGTGCAGGGCCGGGAGATCGACGTGCGCGTGTCGATCATCCCGATGGTCCACGGCGAGGGCATCTGCATGCGACTCCTCGACAAGTCGCGCATGAAGTTCAACCTCTCCGGCATGGGCATGTTGCCCGACACCTACGCCACGTTCCGCCAGCTGATCGACCGACCGCACGGCATCTTGCTCGTGACGGGGCCGACCGGGTCGGGCAAGAGTACGACGCTGTATTCGGCGCTGAACGAGATCAAAGACGAGACGATGAAGATCATCACCGTCGAGGATCCCGTCGAGTACCAGCAGCCGGGCATCAGCCAGATCCAGGTCCACACGAAGATCGGCCTGACGTTCGCCGCGTCGCTCCGGAGCATCCTGCGACACGATCCCGACGTGGTGCTGATCGGCGAGATGCGCGACCTGGAGACGGCGCAGGCCGCCATCCAGGCGTCGCTGACGGGCCACCTCGTGTTCAGCACGCTGCACACGAACGACGCCTCGAGCGCCTTCACGCGGCTGATCGAAATGGGCATCGAGCCGTTCCTCGTCGGCAGCACGGTCGAGGGCGTGATGGCCCAGCGACTCGTGCGGACGATCTGCCCGGATTGCAAGGTCGAATACGCCCCGGAGCCGCACGACGTGCCGAGCGACTTCCCCTCGCCCCCCGGCGAACTGAGGCTCTGGAAGGGTGCCGGGTGCCGGGCGTGCCGCAACACGGGCTTCCGCGGTCGGTCGGGCATCTACGAGTTGATGGTGACGGGCGACAGCATCCGCGACATGTGCGTCCAGCGCGTCAACGCCAACGCCATCCGCAAGCAGGCGTTGCTGGAGGGGATGGTCACGCTACGAAACGACGGCTGGCGCAAGGTGTTGCAGGGCAAGACGACGATCGACGAGGTCGCGCGCGTGACGGCGGGGGACATCGTGGGATGAAACGAGTGGCGATCGTTCGACACAGACAAATCAAAGGGAGGGGCTTGCGGACCCGAAGAGCTAGGCAGTAGGATACATCGGCGAGAGTTTCCGGCTCTCGATTTAGCCTCGAAGTAGCACGCAGTTGCGCAACGAGTAGTGGAGTATACTCCGCGCGGGACGAAATGACAGATTACGAAGCCCGACGCGCTAGCGAGGGTCGGGTTAGCCTGCCTACGGGCGCAGTCACTCCCCCTCGCTAGCGCGTCGGGCTTCGTCGTCCCCCCGATCTGCCAGTCCGAACCGTGCGAAGTATATGTACGCGATTGGTGGCTGAATCGAAAGACACAGCCAAGGTAGGCTTAGAACAGGTTATCTTACTGGAGCAGCCAATGCTTCCGACCTACCCCGCAGTTCTTCGCGATGGGCATCTCGAATGGGGCGATAAAGGCGCTCCCGTAGTCTCGCCGAATCAGCCGATTCGGGTGCATGTCACGGTACTCGGCCCTGAATGCCTGCCTACGGCCAATGGTGCGGAGATGGCGGCGGCCTTGGCGGCTATTGCGGCCGCAGACGGCCCCACCAACTCTGGCGACCCAGTCGAATGGCAACGAGAGTCGCGAGCCGACCGCACACTACCAGGTCGAGTCGAATGATCCTCGATAGTAACCTGATCATCTATGCAGCCAAGCCGGAGTATCCGGGGTTGAGACGTTTGATCGCGGCTCGGTCGCCGGCCGTCGCCGGCCGTTGCCGTGGTTGCGAGGGCAATCGTACTGCGGCAATCCCGGAAGATGTCGTTGGGCGATGCACTGATCGCGGCCACGGCCCTGGAGTCTGGACGTGAGCTGCATACTCACAACAGCAAGGACTTCAAGGGCATCCCAGGTTTGGTCGTAATCGATCCGATCGCTGACGGAGACCCTCCATGAAATGCAAAGGTGCCGACCCGGTCGCTGGTGCGATCAAGGAAGAACGCACCAATGCAATCGATGACCGCTTCCTGCATTTACCCGCGTTCATCTGTGTTCATCTCCTCGGCACGGGGGACGTTTACATGCTAGAGAAGGATAGCGGATAATCCGGATTCTCGGCATGCGAGGCGTAGTCGAACGATGAGAACGGCAACCGACACCTGTGGCGAAATCATCCAGAGCCTGGCCGATGTCCAACTCCTCGGCCCGAAGGAAGTCGAGCGCGTGCGCCTGTTCCGGGACCAGTTCCCGGACAAGCACCCGCGAGAGGTAATCGCGTTCCTCGTCGAACAAGGCTTCGTGACCCGCTTCCAGGGCGACATCGCCCTGCGAGGGGCGGCCCATCAGCTCGTCATGCCCCCCTACGTCCTGACGGACATCCTCGGCAGCGGCAGCATGGGCCAGACGGCCAAGGCGAAGTCGCGCGAGGACGACTCGTGGTACGCCATCAAGGCGGTACCGCGCAAGAACATCCTCAACCTCCAGAGCATCAACGACCAGGTCGAGAAGCTGAAGGAGATCCGCCACCCGCGCGTCAGCGCCATGACCCACGTCGGCGTCCACGAGGACCGCGTCTTCCTCGTCTGGCCGTTCATCGAGGGCGGCGAGAAGCTCGAGGGGATCGTCCTCCGCCAGGGCTATCTCGCGCCCCGCGCCGCGGTGCAGGTGGCCCAGCAGATCGCGTCGGGCCTCAAGGAGTACCACGCGCACGGGCTGTTCCACGGACTGCTCAAGCCGAACGACATCCTCATCGGTGCGGACCGCCGCGTGCGCATCCTCGACTTCGGGGTCGGCTTCCTGCTGACGTGCGAGCGAGGCAAGTCGCTACTGGACACGACGACGAACAGCAAGGCGATGAACCGGGGCATCGATTGCGCCAGCCCCGAGTCGATCAACGACCCGCTCGACCGTACCACACTCAGCGACCAGTACAGTTTGGGGTGCATCCTCTACTTCTGCCTCACGGGGCAGTACCCGTTCCCCGATACGAACCCGGTCAAGAAGATGCTCGGGCACCAGTTCGAGGAGCCGACGCCGATCCGCGACCTGATGCCGGACGTGCCGCGTAAACTGGAAGCCGTCGTGGCACGGATGCTGGCCAAGAAGCCGGAAGATCGCTATCCGAATATCGATAGCGTGATCCAGGAGTTCCAGCGGATCATGCCGGAAATCGGCGAGGCGACCCCGCCTCGCCCCGCCGCTCGGGCTACGACGGCTCCCGCGCCCAAACCACAGGCCGCGCCGGCACCCGCCGCGAGGAAGTCGGTCGCGCTTCCGGCGCGGCCCGCGCCCAAACCGCCCGCCGCGCCGAAGGCGATTCCTTCGACGAATCGCGCGGTCACGCCGTCGCGGTTGCCGGCAGAGAAACCCGCCCGAGGGCAGGCGAAGAAGGGTTCGCTGAAGGCGAGGCGGACGAAGGTAATTCTGCTCGGAATGGCCGGAATGGCGGCCGGGCTGGTCGGCGGTCTGGTAACATGGTGGCTGATGCGCGCCTGATCGGGGAGGATCCCGCTTTCTGGGATCGTCTCCCCGTCGTGCCACCCGGTTCGATTTTTCGGAGACGATCTCATGCCCGAATTCAACTACGAGGCGATGGCCAACACGGGCATCCGCAGCCAGGGGACGCTGGTCGCGGGTAGCGAGCGCGAAGTCATGGCGATGCTCGACGCGCGCGGACTATTCCCCGTCCGCATCGCCGTGAAGAAGGCCATCGCCAGCGGCGGCACCGGGGGCCGAAAGCGGGTCGGTAGCCGACACCTCGCGACCTTCTACTCGCAACTCGCCGACCTGCTGCACAGCGGCGTGCCGCTCTTGCGCAGCCTCGACATCCTCGAACGCCAGACGACGAGCGTCGGCCTCCGTGAGGTGGTCCGCGAGGTGCGCGCCGCCGTCGCCGACGGTACGGGCATCTCCGAGGCGATGGCCCAACACCCGCGCGTGTTCGACGAACTGGCGGTCAGCATGGTCCGCGCCGGGCAAGAGGGCAGCTTCCTCGAGGATGTCCTCCGCCGCATCGCCAACTTCACCGAACACGCCGAAGACCTCAAGGCCAAGGTGACGGGGGCGATGGCGTACCCGGTCTTCCTCGCCGTGATCGGCTTCATCGTCCTGAACGTCCTCGTCATCTTCTTCGTGCCGCAATTCGAGCCGATCTTCCAGAAGCTCGAAGAGAAGGGCCAACTCCCCCTCATCACCACCTTCGTCGTCGGCCTCAGCCACATCCTCCAGCGCTACCTGGTATTTGTGTTGGGGGCAGCGGCGCTCGCGGCCTTCTTCTTCCGCCGATGGTCCAAGACCCCGGTGGGGCGGCTCAAGGTGGACGCCCTGAAGCTGCGCATCCCCGGCGCGGGCCGCATCTTCCTCAGCCTCGGCATCTCCCGATTCGCACGCATCCTCGGCACGATGCTTCACAACGGCATCCCGATCCTCAACGCGCTGCGCATCGCCAAGGACTCGACGGGCAACAAGGTCCTGTCGGCGGCCATCGACAACGCCGCCGAGAACATCAAGGGCGGCGAAAAGCTCGCGGAGCCGCTCGGGCAGTGCAAATTCTTCCCGCGCGACGTGATCGAGATCATCTCCGTCGGCGAGGAGAGCAACAACCTCGAGAAGGTGCTGATCGACATCGCCGATGGGCTGGAAAAACGCACGAGTCGGGAACTAGACTTATTCGTGCGGCTGCTCGAGCCGTTGATGCTCCTCGTGATGGCGGTGGCGGTGCTGACGATCGTCGCCGGGCTGCTGTTGCCGATCTTCAAGATGTCGAGTGCCATCGGTGAGTGAGGAGGGACCGCGCGTCGAAGAATTCCTCGGCGCACACTTCCTCGGTCACTCATGACTCTTTAATTGTCTGTTGGTAGAATAATCATGGATCGTCCGTTGGTAGAATCGTAATTGGGCGAGTCGCGCCTGGCATTCCACGAATCGGGAGGTACGGTCGAAATGATCCTGCAACACCGAAATCAGCAACCTGGCACCACGAGGCGGGCGAATCGCTCGGCCTTCACACTCCTCGAAGTCCTCGTCGTCGTGGCGATCATCGTCATGCTCGCCGGCACGGGCGGCTACTACTTCTTCCAGCAGTACCAGGATTCCAAACTCAGTACGGCAAAGGTGAATGCGCGGGCGCTCGCCCAATTGGTCGAAATCTTCAAGACCAAGCACGATCGATCTCCCAATTCGCTCGACGAGTTGACCATGCCGGTGGATGGCATGAGTGCGATGTGTCCGCCAGACAAGCTGCGTGACCCTTGGGGCAAGCCCTTCCAGATGGACGCGGCCGGGCCGAGGAACAATGGCGCAGCTGCGGACATCTTCACGACTGGTCCTAATGGGCAAATCATCGGCAATTTCGTCAACTGACCGCCTACGCTCGGAGGGTGATCCCATGACTATTCGTTCCCGACGGCCTGGTTTCACCCTCCTAGAGGTTTTGCTCGCCTCCGCCGTCCTCTTGATGCTCGCGGCGATCACCTACCCGTCGCTGAAGAGTTCTTACGGCTACTACAAGCTCCACGGCGGCATCGACTCCGTCCGCGCCGCCTGGGCGATGGCCCGTGCCCACGCCATCGAAGAGGGCCGGCCCTATCGGTTCTCCGTCGAACCCAACGGCAGCCACTTCCGCGTCGCGCCGGACGGCCAGGACTACTGGTCCGGTTCGGCCCCCTCGGACGATCCTCGAGGTAAGGGCTACGTCCTCGAGGAGGCGCTGCCGGGCGGGGTGCGATTCAGCGTCAACGGCGAACCCACCGCGAACGGGCCGGAAGACAAGACGCCCCCCGGCAAGGAACAAAAGACGGACTACTCCAGCATCACATGGAATACCGCCGTCGTCTTCCTCCCCGACGGCACCGCGAAAGATGATGTCCACATCTTGTTTCAGGTGCGTGGGGAGAGGCCCATCAGGGTCCACCTCCGTGGATTGACCGGCACGGTTTCCGTCCAACCCGTTTCCAAGTGAGGCTCCGATGAATCGGCGAACCAACCGGCGCAAGGGCATGTCGCTCCTCGAAGTCATCATCGCGATGGCGGTCTTCTTGATGTCGATCACCGGACTCGTCTTACTCATGGGGGTCGCGAGTGACAGCGCGCTGGAGGCGCAGATGCGCAGCCAGGCCATGAGTATCTGCCAGAGCCAACTTGCCAAAGCGGCGAGCGGCTCGGTGCCCCTTTCGGGCCAAGCAATGAGTACGAGCGAGGACGATGACGCCTACCAGATGTCGATGGACGTGGATTCCGGCAGTTTCAACGGGCTGCACAATGTCACCGTCACGGTCACGCGCAAGCGGGGCAATGGTTCGGAGATGGAATGCTCGCTGTCGCAGATGATCCTCGACCCGAAAATCGTCGGCACCGTGTTCGACAGCGCGAAGAGCCTTCAGACACCCAGCACCGACAGCGGCAGCGGCAGCAGCACGGCGGACCCCGCGACGGGCGCGGCCCCTGCAAGTGGAGCGGCGGCAACTTCCAAACCCTCGACGACCGCCAGCGCGAAGATGGATACGAAACCCTCTACGAAGACGGGTGGCACCACACCCAGCACGGGCACCAAGTCGGGGAGTACCACACCCACCACCAAGTCGGGTGGCACCGCACCCAGCACGGGCACCAAGAAGGGGGGCTGATCCGATGCGCCGACGATCCGCCTTTACTCTGCTCGAAGTCCTTCTCGCGATGGTCATCGCCTTGATGGTCCTCGGGGCCGTCTACTCGTTCGTCGGCTACCAGCTCAAGCAGGCCCAGGCGGGCCGCGAAGTGATCGAGAGGACGACCCTCTCGCGGGCGATCCTCGGCCGGATCGACACCGACGTGCGTTGCACGATCACCCTGAACGATCCCGGACGTTTTCGCATCGCGGCGAATAAGGCGGCCTCCGCGACGGCTTCCGCTTCGGCGGGGGCATCGACGACCCCGGCGGCGGCAAGCTCGACCACCACCCCGAGCACGGCGAGTAGCGATTCGGGCAATTCGACCTCGACGACACCTTCATCCGCCAGCGGTTTGACGCCGGTCCTGTTGCCCCTCGGCGTCTTCGGGTCGAGTTCGGAACTGAATCTCATCGTCAGCCGACTTCCTAGCGAAATATTCGGCGATGAGGCGGGAGATTCGGGGCAAGTGACGAGCGACCTCCGCCGCATCAGCTATTGGATGGGCGGGGACAACGGCGGCAAGGGCGGGCTATGCCGAAGAGAGGTTCGCCTCATCACCAGCGACGACGCGAGCGGAGACCTGCCCACGGGCGAGATCGAGCAATACCTCTACGCCGGTGAGGTCCAGAGCGTCGAGTTCGGTTACTTCGACGGCACCGCCTGGCAAGACACCTGGGATTCGACGACGCTCGGCCCCGACCAGGCGACGCCCCGAGGCTCGCCCCGCGCCATCTCCATCAAGATCGGCATCTCGGCCCCGAGCGCGATGGGTGCCCACGACGGCAAGGAGCCGGCGGTGAGATACTTCAGTCGCACGATCCAAATCATGACGGCCAACGGGACACCCCTGAATAGCAACCCGGAGGGCGGCACCACAGCGCCGTGATTGCCATGCGTCTGAGAGACTCCTCCTCGCGTCCCGCCGTCGTCCTGATCGCCGTCCTGATCGTCGTCGTACTCCTGAGCCTGGCGGCTTACAAGTACAACGACCTGATGACGGCGGAGTATCGGGCGACGGACAGTTCCTTCCGCGCCGCCCAGGCCCGCGCCTACGCCGTCTCGGGGGTCAACTACACCGCAGCACTCCTTTCCACGAATCTCGACGACACGGCCGGCGGCAACCCGTGGGACAACTCCGGCCTCTTCCAGAGCATCACGGTCCCCTCGTCGGCCAAGAACGGCAAGCCGGGCCGATTCTCCGTCCTCTCGCTCGTCGGATCGGACGACGCGATCACCAACAGTCAGGGCTACCGCTTCGGACTGTGCGACGAGGCGAGCAAGATCAACGTCAACTCCCTCCTACTCCTCGGGAAGAGCGGCAAGGGCGGATCGAGTGGCGGCGGATCGGCTGGGGCGGGTTCAAGCAGCGCGAGTTCGGGCGGCACGAGTTCGGGCAGCACCCCGAGCACCGCTACTGAGCCTGGCATGCTCGTCCTCATGCAGTTGCCCAACATGACCGCAGATGTCGCCAACGCGATCCTCGACTGGATCGACCCCAACGACCCCCAGCGTACTTCGGGGGCCAAGGAAACCTATTACAGCGCCCTCTCGCCGCCCTATCACTGCAAGAATGGCCCGCTCGATAGCCTCGAGGAGATGCTCCTCATCAAGGGCGTGACGCCGCAACTGCTGTTCGGCAGCGACAAGAACCGTAACGGCCAACTCGATCCCGGCGAGGACGGCTCCGGCCAGGTCGATCTCGGCTGGTCGGCCTATCTGACGGTCCACAGCCGCGAGGCGAACTACGACAACACGAATCAGCCGCGCGTCTATCTCAACGACTCGGACCTCGACACGATGGCCAACGGGCTATCCGCCGCCACCATCAACGAGGATCTGGTCACATTCATCATCGCCGCGCGGCTCTACGGCGTGGCGTCGAACACCGTCATGGTGACATTAGGGAGCTCGAGTTCGGGCGGTACCAGTTTCAGCTTTTCAGGATCTTTCTCGCTTTCCACTCCTCCTCTGAGTCAGGCCGACAAGGACGCCATCGCCGCCCAGATCGCGACCGATCGCGAGAAGGGCGACAAGAAACTCAAGGCCATCAAGTCGCTCTGGAGCCTGATCAACGCCAAAGTCGATGTCAAGATAACGGACGCCAAAACCGGGAAGGTGACGACGAAATCCTTGCCTAGCCCGCTGAATGTGACCGACCAGCAGCGCACGCTCTTGCCCCCATTGCTCGACAAATGCACGGTCACGGACGGGTTCGACCTGGTGCCTCGACTCAACATCAACACGGCGTCGAAGACCGTCCTGAATGCCTTCGCGAGTGCCTTCCCGCAACTCGACGCCGCCGCCATGCAAACGATAATCGACAAGCGCCCGACGCCGACGGACGCGACGAGCGACCCGATCTACAAGACGCACGCATGGCTGCTGACGGAGGCAAAGCTCGACGTGAAGACCATCAAGTTGATCGAGCCGTACATCACGACACGCGCCCAGGTCTACCGCTTCCAGGCGGTCGGCTACGCGGAGAACGGCGGCCCCGTCTCGCGGATCGAAGCCGTCGTGGACGCCAACCAGGGCAGGCCGCGCATCGTGTATTGGCGCGACCTGTCCGAACTCGGCAAGGGATTCGACATCAACGCCGCAGGCAATTAAGAAGAATTAGCCACAGATGAACACAGATGAACACAGATAAAGGCAAGAAAGAATTGAAAAAAAGATTTGTATTGATCTGTGTTCATCTGTGTTCATCTGTGGCTAATTCCTGATTCATTCACCCCTACTGAGTAAGCACCTTGGCCCGTTATCTTGCAATCGACTGGGATCAGAATCAGCTGCATGTGATCGCGGCGGATGTTCGCGGTGCGACCGTGCAGGTCCGCCGCGCCACGCTCACTTCCGAGGGTCAGACGCCGAACCCCTCGAATGCCGTGGAACTGGGCAAACTCCTCGCGGAGCGGCTCGAGGCGGCGGGCATCGCGAAAGCACCCGTACTCGCGTGCGTGGGACGCGACCGGCTCATCGTGAAGGAGATCCGCTACCCGCGCGTCCCCGACGCGGAAGAGCCTGCGGTCGTTCGCTTCCAGACGGTCAAGGAGCTGACCGACGCGCCCGAAGATGTCGTCATCGACTACATGCCGGTCTACTCGCCCCCTGCGGGCGAGCAGAAGGCGATGGCGTTGGTCATCCGCAAGGAGGTCTTGCAGACCTACCGCACCCTCTGCGAGGCGGCCGGCCTCAAGCTCATCGCGCTCACGCCCCGCCTCGTGGGCACCGCCGCGTGCCTTCGCAGGGTCATGGGATCGACCGTGGCGACTCCCGCGCCGGACCCCGCTGACGGGGCCGTTTGCGTCGTCGTCCTCGGCGAGAAGCAAGCCGAGTTGGCGGTCCTCGAGGGCCGGGTGCCGTTCCTGACGCGCTCTCTACCCAACGCCTCGAACCTGGCCGGCGAGATCCGCCGCAACCTCGCCGTCCACGCCGGGCAGGCACCCCAACACCCCATCCGCGCGGTCTACCTCTCGGGCAAAGGCGCGACGGAGTTGCGCGAACGCCTCGGCGAACTGACCGAGATCCCCGTCCACACGTTCGACCCCTTCGCGGGGTCCGACGCGGCCGACCTGCCGACGGGCAACCGCGGAACCTTCGCCGGGCCGATGGGCCTCCTCCAGGCGCAGGCGGTGGGCGAACTGGCGATCAACTTCGTCTCCCCGCGCCAGCCGAGGGCGACCGCGAATCCGAACTATCGCCTCATCCGCATGGCGATCGTGGCGAGCGTGACGCTGGTCATCGGCCTCGCCGTGCTGGGCCGGGTCTTGTATGCCTCGTGGTCCACCCAACTGGAGGCCGTCCAGGAGGAGCGGATCGAGGTCGATAAGCGATTTGCGGCCTCGTCGGCCAACGGCAAGAAGCTCAAGACGATCGACGACTGGGACTCTCCGGTCTGGCTCGACGAGTTGTACGAGCTGAACGCGATCATCCCCGATGTCAACGCCCTCCGCATCACGAAGATCACCACGGACCTTCTCACCCGCGACCCCAAGGCCAAGACCAAGACCCGAGCCGCCGCTACGTGGACGATCCACGGTAAGTTACTGAACAAGAGCAACCCGCGCGAGCCCCTCGACCAGCTCGTCAAAGAGTTTCGCAAGGAGGGTTTCTACAGCCCCGAGGCACCGAACGTCAAGAACGATGCGTCCTTCACGCTCGTCGTCTACGTCGAGCGCCGTGGCCCCACGAAGTACACCGCCACGATCGCGGAGGAGAAGCCGAAGGCGACCAAGGCCGACAAGACCGACAAGACGAAGACCAAGCGTCCCGATGGGAACAAGTGACACTCCTGGAGGCATGGACCCGTTATGACGCACCGCGAAAAAGTGTTGACGACCGGATTGCTGGGAGTGCTGCTCCTCTTCGGCGGCGGCTTCCTGTTCCACCTGTTCGTCTACGAGCCGGTGAGCGAAGTCCGCACCAGGCTCGAGTTGGAGCGCAAGGAGTTGCAGGACAAGAAGAACGAGCTTGCCGTCGAGGAGAAGCAAATCAAGGACATCCTCGAGGTCAACCCTCGATTGATGCAGTGGACACAACTCAGCCTGCCCCCGCGCGACCCGGAGTTGAAGAATCTTCCGCTCGACGAGCAGAAATTCAAGCACTTCGCGAAACTCCGGGGGGACTATGTCCAGTACCTCCGCGCCCTGATGGATAACGCGGGGATCAAGACGGTGAGCGTTACACCGGGCACCACCGGTCGCGCGGCCCCGACGACGGCCCAGGGCAAGGCCAAGGAGCCGCCCTTCGAGCAGTTGACGTTCGTGGCGGTCGGCCAGGGCAAGATGGACGACGTGGTCCGCACGATGCGCGCGTTCCACCGCACGCCGTTGTTGCACCACATCCGCACCGTGTCGCTCGACCTCGTCGGCGACAAGGGCGGCAAGAAGGTCGATGGCCTCCTCGAGATGACCCTGACGATCGACGCCCTCCTCATGCCTGGGGCCGAGGACCGGACGGGCCTCGAGCCCAAAGCCCTCGCGATCACGCCGAGGGTTCTCGCCTACGACCCCAAACTGGAAGACAGGCCCGAGCGAAACTACCTCGTGATGAACAAGCGAAACATGTTCACCGGCTTCGTGCCGACCCCTCCCCCCGTCGTCCGCAAGGACCCGGAAACGCCCAAGGTCGTCACCGAGGACAAGGTGGAAGTGTTGCGCTTCGTCCGGTTGACGAGTCTCTCATGGGATACGGAGCGGGATCGCTGGGAAGCCTGCCTGCGCGATCAAGGCAAGGGGGGCAGGGAGAAGCAGCTGAACACGGGCACCCGCGACGAGTTCACCATCACCGACAAAGACGACAACACGATGTTGGAGGCGAAGGTGGTGATGATCGAGGAACAATTCATGGTAATCCTCACCGAGGGCAAGTATTATCGATTGAGGAGCGGCGACTTCCTCTATCCCGCCATCCGCTCGCCCCTGAGCAAGGCAGAGCTGAAGGCGATGGGCATCACGCCGGACGAGTCAGCGAAGGAGAAGTGAACGACCGTTTAGACGCGACGCAACGCGGAGCGCGCTCCGCGTTGC
>JANXSH010000769.1 GCA_025356615.1 Planctomycetia bacterium
GTTGTGTAACCCCTTCGGGGTAAATACCAACGGTGTTGGGCCTAAGCCTCGACTACTCGTTACCAGGCTTTGCCGGGTAACGAGGCCGTCCCAACGCCCGACTGGCACTCGCTAAATCGAAGGACACAATCCCCCTGGCCGATCCTACGCACACACGATCGTGTACCCCCGATGCTCCACCGCCTCCGCCTCGCCGAACGTGTCGAGGATCGCCGCGCCGCTCTCTTCGGGTTGTCTGGTCACGAGGTAGAATCGGCCCTGCGGCGTCATCATCGCCTTGGCCCGGTGGATGAACAACTGGGCGATCGAGTTGTTCGCGAAGTACGGCGGGTTGGCGATGACCACGTCGAAGCTGTCCTCCTGCGGCCCCGTGACGGTGCTGGAGGCGAACGTCTCGAATTTGGCGACGCCGTTGGCTTTCGCGTTGAGTTCCGTCAAGGCGATGGCCCGGTGGTTGCTATCGACGAAGCTGATGAACCCGTTCTCGCCCGCCTTTTGTGAGGCGAAAACGCCGTTGGTGCCGACGCCGCAGCCGAGGTCGAGGACGCGGTCGCCCGGCTCGACCTGCATGACCTCGCACAGCGCCCGCGCGCCGAGGTCGAACTTGCCGTAGGAGAACGTCCCCGGTCGGGAGAGGAACCGGCACGACGGCCCGTCGCCGATCTTGACCTGGAACGTGAGTTCGTGTCGTCGCCGGGGTTGCTCGCCCGCACGGACGCTCCACAGGAGCGTCGTCGTGTCCATCCCCGAGTCGTGCGGCGGCGTGTGGACCTTGCCGAAGACCTTCTTGAGAAGCCCGGTGAACAAGTCGTCGGTCTGGTACGGCGACCAGACGAGGAACAGTCCACCTTGGCGGAGGACGTGATACGCCTGATCGACCATGTCGATCTTGAGTTCGCGTTCTCCCCCGCGCGCGGGCATGAACAGCACGGTCTGGAACGTGCCGGGCAGATCCCACAGGTCGGCGGCGAGGACGACGTTCGCGACCAGTCCGGCCTCGGCGAGTTCGGCGCGCAGCCGTTCGCCCTGGAAGACATCCATCTGGAAACAGGTCGCCTCGATCCCCGGCAGCGACTCCAGGGCGTGGATGACCTCGGACGGCGAACCCAGGATGATCGCGACGGGAGACCGGGTCTTCTCCGCGATGAGCGGCGGGAGTTCCGATTGATTCAACGGCTTGATGCGATGACGACGCGACATGAGACTGGCCTCGGCGGAAAGATCATACCCAGAGTTCGACGACCGCCGACCAGGTCTGGCCCGGCGGTAGGACGAGAAGCCCCCCCTCGGGGAGGTTGACGGCGTCTGTCGTACAAGTATACGGTTCGACGCAGAATGCTTCGCGGTGCGGCGGGGTGAAGACGACCATTTCGCGGAACGCCGGTGAGCAAAAGAGTCGCATCGGCCCCCCCGGCGCGGCCCGAATCGTGGCCCGCTCGATCAACCCGTCGATGCGTGCGGGGCGCGCGGGCAAGTCCGTCAACACGTCGTCGAGATGCAGGTCGCCCACCCGGCGGACGCTCTCGAGGTCGCGTGAAGGGTCCACCTCGACGCGCTGCCCCGTCGGCAGGTTCGCCTCGAGTGCCCAGTATTTCCGCGCGGGCACCTCGACCTGAGACTCTTCGCCATCGCCGAGGCGGAAGTAAGGATGATACCCCAGGCCGAACGGCAGTGATTTCGTGTCGGTGTTGTGGACCTCCGCTTCGAGACGGAGCGTTCCCTTGCCGAGGCGTAGCGTCAATCGCAACTGGTGGTCGGCGGGCCACAACGCGAGGCTGGCCGGCGCATCGACGGAACAGCGAAACTCCCCCGTGACCCAGGCCGACTCGCCGTCCGCGCCGGAACCGATCACGCGCCACGGAACCCGGCAGGCGAAGCCGTGAATGGCGTTCTTCTGGACGGGGTCGTTGAGGGGGAGTTGGTATGTATTGCCCTCCCAGACGAACCGCCCCTCTCGGATGCGATTCGGAAAAGGAAAGAGGACCGGGATGCCGCTGCGAGTGGGCCGACCGCCCTGGAACAAGGCCGGGTCGCTGTAGAGGACATCAATGGTCTGCTCGCCGCGCGCGGCGAGCCATCGGATACAGTTGAATCCCAGCGCGGGCCAGACCTCGGCGACCGAACCGCCGCCGTCTTCGAGGACGTAGACGGTCGGGTCGAGTCCGACGCCGTTATCGGCCCGGCGGGTGCGGACGTTAAAGTTCATCGAGATGTCCCCTTGCGATCAGCCCTCGCCTCAAAGTAGAGGATACATGAACGATCCGGGCCGACCAGCACTGCACCGAATCGGATGCGCGTTATACTTTGCGCGGGACGAGATGACAGATTGCGAAGCCCGACGCGCGCGTTTTGAAGTTGCGCCTTTCAAGAGACAAGCGGAGGGGGAAAAACAAAAGCAGGGCTTCCCGCGAAGCGACGAGTGGCTACAACGAGGGTACTTTACCAACCGCGTCGCCCCCCTCGCGCCCGAGA
>JANXSH010000505.1 GCA_025356615.1 Planctomycetia bacterium
CCGCGATGCGTCGTCGCATGTCGGCCTCCGTGTCGCCGTGGAGGTAGACTTCCTCGCTGACCTTCGCCAGGTGGCCTTCGGCGACGCACACGTCGAACAGGTCTTTGAGGTTCGCCGCGTTGCCGCCCGCGTGGTTGGCGAAGCTCGCCGGCTCGGGGGGTTGGAATCCGCCCGCGAGGTACGCCGCGATCAGGCGATCCTTGAGCTTTCGGAGGTTGGCGCTGAGGCGAGGCTTGAAGTCGGCCCGGCCGATGCGGCGGATGTCGCCGATCAGTTTCTTCGAGGCGATCAGGCTATCGACGGCCGCACTCACGAGGGCCGCGTCCTCGACGTAACCGAGTTGCGACTGGAGCCGCTGCCGGTCGTGCGTGGACATGAGCGGGAATTGCGAGTGCAGGCCGTCGAGGAGGCCGAGGACGCGGCCCTCGAGTTCGTCGAGCATACTCCCGTGTAGGAGCAACTTCTTCGCGGGGCTGATGACCAGCTCGCGCAATTGACCCTCGCTTCGTAAGCGCGTCACCATCTCGGCGGCCTCGTCGGGGCCGAGGTTGGCATCCCGGACGAGGTCGGCGAGCGTGAAGCCCTGGAAGCCACCGAACCAGGCAACCGTCAGCACCCGATCGCGTGCGTCACCGATCCACAGCCGCTCGATTCGCTCGAGTACGTCGAGATGACGGCGACGGACCTTGCGGGCGGCGGGCTGGAGAACCTGTCCCCCGCCGAGAGTTTCCGTGGCGCTCGATTCACGCAAAACGAAGGGTTGTCCCCAGGTCGTCGTCGCTGGCTCTTCGAGGAAAAGTTGGGCAAGCCCCCACCGGCCCGGCTCGATCGTGTCGCAATCGAGCAGCGAGACGCTGCCCATCACCTCGAGGGTGCCGACGTGAAACCGTGCGGGCATGCGATGTTTGATCGGCCGATTCATCTCCGCCAGGCAATGCAGGCGAACGGTGATGACCCGCGACGGCACCAGATAGCCGGGCGTCGCCAGTTCCTGCCCGCGAAGGACATCCTCGTGAGCGACTCCGGCGAGGTTGATGGCGGCGCGCTGGCCGCGATGCGCCTCCTCGACAGCATGGTCATGATTCTGGATCGATCGCACGCGGACCCGCTGCCGACTCGGAAGCCATTCGACCTCGTCGCCGACGCGAAGGCTTCCATCGATGACGGAACCCGTCACGACCGTGCCGTGCCCCTGGACGATGAACGAGCGGTCGATCGGCATGCGAAACCATTGCCGAGTCGTGCGGTCGTCTAGTTTTGCGCAGCACGCCGCGATGGCGTCACGCAGCTCGGGCAGTCCCGCGCCCGTGACTGCCGAGGTGCCAATGATCGGGGCGTCGGCGAGAAAGGTTCCCGCGACCAGATCCCGCACTTCGAGTTCGACCACATCGCGACTGTCCTGATCGACGAGGTCGCACATCGTCAGGGCGATGACCCCATGCCGTAGGTCGAGGAGGCGAAGGATTTCGAGATGCTCGCGCGTCTGGGGCTTGACCGACTCCTTGGCGCTGACGACGAGGATGGCGAGGTCGATCCCAGTCGCGCCAGCGAGCATGTTTTTGACGAATCGCTCGTGCCCCGGCACATCGACGATCCCGAGGCGATAGGGCGGCAGATCGAGCCGGGCGAAACCGATGTCGATGGTGATTCCGCGCGCTTTTTCTTCCGGCAATCGATCACAATCGATGCCGGTCAGTGCCTTGACGAGGCTCGTCTTGCCGTGGTCGATGTGACCGGCGGTTCCGAGAATCAGGTCGCGAGTCATAGGAGGGCTTCTGTCCGGGTGAGAACGTCTCCGTAGGTATTCTATACGGTTTGACGAATCAGGTGGCTCGAGCGTCTCCGCTGACCATCGAGATAGGCTCCTCGAGAGCGAACGTGGAGAGAATCGCAGAATCGTTGAATCCTTTCTCCAGGGAAGGCATCTAAGCCTCTGTCGCAAATCGGAAACACCGATCGGCGACGATATCTTTGACAATTCGGTAACGGTAGAGTTGCAAGACGAGGAAGCGTCGTCGTGCGATGATTCCGGCACGGGGAACCGTGTCGGGCGAGTCGTGGGATGGCGTGGACTCAGCGAAATCGAAAGAAGAGCGTCTTTAGAAGATAGAGAGAATGGATCGAAAGACTTGTAGTGCTCCTGCACCGGCCCGGAAGGGCGCGGTGCGAGTAGTTGGCGATCCGGACTCGAGGTGCCTATCCGGGGGGTCATATCCCTGGGTCGAAGACTCGAGGGCGGGATCAATGCGGCCAAGCTACTAAGGGCGTGTGGGGGATGTCTTGGCGCCAGAAGGCGAAGAAGGGCGTGGAAAACTGCGAAAAGCCTGGGGGAGCTGTTAAACGAGCTATGAGCCCAG
>JANXSH010000330.1 GCA_025356615.1 Planctomycetia bacterium
GTCACGATCGAGCCGTCCTTGTCCGGCAACTGGGTGTGGTCGGGCGGGGCATCCGGGGTTCCCGAAGGGAGGACAGCGGTCGATGGTTGCATGGTGAACACTCCGCGACGGGCGTGGAACTTCCTCTCGGTGTTGTAGCACATCGTCCGACATCGCATCCAGCCCAGCCCTCCGGGGCGCGTGACAGGGTTCGGCGCTGTATACGGGCGAGACGC
This sequence comes from Planctomycetia bacterium, assembly GCA_025356615.1. Classification (GTDB taxonomy): domain Bacteria; phylum Planctomycetota; class Planctomycetia; order Gemmatales; family Gemmataceae; genus JANXSH01. Next base: position 216 of record JANXSH010000330.1, read on the forward strand.
GCTCGGATTCGTCGATCCGAACGAATTTCCATTGCACGATCGCCTTCCGGTTGTGTGTAATGAATCGTGTTTGGATCGTGAGGAGGCGGGAGAGCCGGGAATGGTTCGCTGTCCGCACTGCCAGTTCGAATCGACCGCTCGCTTCTTCTGCGGACGCTGCCACCAACTGCTTCCGGTGACGTTCCAGACCGCGCTGCCGGGCACGGTCACGCTGGCGGACGGCTCGGTCATCGATTGTTCGTCCTGGGACGGCATATGGCCCGCCGACGGCTGGACCCCGCGCCCCGGAGTCTGGGGAGACCGCCCGTGTCGCGTCTACGCGCTCAATCGCGGCTGGTGGCGCGATCTGTCCGCCGCTGTCACTCTACGCGCGGGCGTCTCGCTCGATGTCCTCGCCCCCCTCGAGGTCATAACGGTCGATGAAGCCGCCCTCGTCGTCGCTGGGGGCTTGTCCGGGGGGCATCCTGCGCTGCTCGACTCTGAACCGTCGGACGCCGATATCTTTGCCCGCCTCGACGCCGCTCTCACCGCCTGTCGGCACCTCGAGCGTGCGCTGACGCCTTTGCATGAGGCGGGGTTCGTGTGGCTCGGCTTCGACCCTACCCGGCTCGATGTCACCGGCGACTGCGTTCAGATTCGCGGACTCGACCTCCAATGCTTCCCGCGAGGTGCCTGCCCGCCGGGCTTGCGCCTCCTGCCCGCGTATTCCGCTCCGGAGATGAGTACCTACCAGTGCGAGGCCATCGGCCCCGCGACGGATGTCTTCCACGTCTGCCTTTACCTCTACTATCGCCTCGCGGGCCTCTTACCGAACGGCTTCCCCGGCAACGGGGTCGAGGCGTTCGATTTCGACCTGCCCGCGCTGCGCATCTATCGCCCCGATCTGCCTCCAGGCATCGCCCCCGTCCTCGAACGCGGCCTGGCACGAGACCCGAATGCGCGCTACCCGTCGATGGCGGATCTCACGTCCGCGTTCGCCGACGCCATCTCCCGCGCCGGTCGTCGCCGGTCGAGCGAGGTGGCCATTCGCATCGACAGTGCTGCCGGCACTCTCATCGGCGCGATGCACGTCGCATTGGGAATGCCCAACCAGGACACCTTCAGCCTGGCCACCCTCGGCCCCGATACCCTGCTCACCGTCGTCGCCGACGGCGTCAGCCTTGCCACGATCGGCACCGGCGACCGCGCGAGCCGGATCACGCTCGACCGGCTCGCCGGGGGGTTGCCCGACCGCCTCGCGGGGGTGGGGCGAGATGGCATCGACGAACTCCTCTCCCGCGCCTTCTACGAGACCAGCGAGGCCATCCTTGCCGACGCCCTCGGCGACCTGCCCCACGCCGGCATCGATCCGGTCGAGGTGATGAGTTCGACCGCGCTGGTCGGCCTGGTGCGCGGGAACGAATTGACCCTCGCAGGAGTGGGGGATAGCCGGGTTTATCTCGTCGTGGACGGCATCGCCGAGCAATTGACTGTGGACGGCGACGTTCGCTGTCTCGAACTGGCCGCCGGGCTACCGCCCGAACAGGTTCCCCTGCTCGGCCACGAGGCGTTCGCCCTGTTTACTTGCCTGGGCATCGGCGAGAGTCGGCCCGACGGCACACTCGTCCCGAGTCGGGAGCGCTCGCGCCCGTCGATCTCGCGGTGGGTGCTATTGCCCGGCGATGTCGTGATCCTGTGTACCGACGGGCTTGCTGAGGAGGGGATCTTCCTCGGGGCCAACGACCTCGCGCGGATCGTCACGGAGTCGCGCGGCACGACCGCCGTCGAACTGGTCGAGAGGTTGATCGAGGCGGCGAACGGGTGCGCCCGACTGCCTTCCGAGAGGGAACCGCACGGTCGGGGGGACGACATCACCTGCGTCGTCATGGGCATAGCCGCTCGATAACCCATCCCGCCCCTTCGCGGCGATACCGTATCCGATCGTGCAGGCGGCTCGATCGGCCTTGCCAGAATTCCACCGCCTCGGGCCGGACGCGGAACCCGCCCCAGAACGGCGGACGGGGTACCGGCCCATCGGCATGTTTCGCCTCCAGCTCGGCCATGCGCGCCTCCAACACCGCTCGACCCGCGACGACCTGGCTCTGCTGCGACGACCACGCGCCGAGTTGGCTGCCGCGTGGCCGGCTGGCGAAGTAGGCGTCCGACTCCGCCTCGCTCGTCCGCTCGACGGTCCCCTCGACCCTAACTTGTCGCTCGAGTTCCGCCCAGTAGAAGACCAGCGCCGCACGCGGATTCGCCTTCAATTCCTGCGACTTCCGCCCGTCGTAGTTCGTGAAGAAGGCGAATCCGCGATCGTCGAAACCCTTGAGCAAGACGACTCGCGCCGACGGCGTGCCATCGTGTGTACAGGTGGCGAGCGTCATGGCGTTCGGCTCCGGCAGGTGTGCGGCCATCGCCTGATCGAACCAGACGCGGAACTGGGCGATGGGATCGCCGAGGACATCGGCCTCGCTGAGGCCGCGTTGGGTGTAGTCCTGGCGCAGGTCGGCGAGTTGCATGGGGAGGCTCCTGGGAGGGTGGCACGAGTGAACGGCTGACCCCACCCCCCAGCCCCCTCCCCTAAAGGGGAGGGGGAGCAAGACCGAGGTCTTGTCTGGTCCCCCCTTCCTTTTAGGGAAGGGGGTTAGGGGGTTAGGTCTTAGCG
>JANXSH010000797.1 GCA_025356615.1 Planctomycetia bacterium
TCCGCTACCCGTCGCCGCGTTACGCCTCCCTCGTTTGGCCGGCCCACCGGGTTTGCGGCCCCTCGGGCTGTCCTAGCCACTCGCCCACGCCTCGAACGTCCTGTGCGCCCGGCCAATCCCTTCCTCTCCGCTGTTGAGCGCGCTTTGCCCTTCGTTCGATGACCGACCGGACCACCCGGTGAGGTTGTCCTCTGCGTATTTGCCGGTCGTCTTTGCGGTAGCTCGTTCCCTTTGAGCGACCCACCGGACGAACCTAGGCCCTGCTGCCACGGAGAAGCCACGATGCGCCAAAGCATCCGTGATGTGCCTTCCTTCTTGAGTTCACTAACGAGGAATCATCCATGACAACAGAGGAATCCGTCCCAACATCGCCGACAGGGCGATCGATACAGACCCTATCGGGCGACCTTACGGCCGGCCTAGTCGTCTTCCTCGTCGCACTGCCCTTGTGCTTGGGGGTGGCGTTGGCGTCTGGTGCCCCGCTCCTCTCGGGCGTGGTGGCCGGGGTCGTGGGCGGCATCTTGGTGGGGGTGTTGAGCGGCTCGCAGACCAGCGTCAGCGGCCCGGCCGCCGGCTTGACGGCGGTCGTGGCCGTCCAGATCGGTACGCTGGGGTTCCAGGCGTTCCTCCTGGCCGTCGTCCTCGCGGGCCTGATCCAGATCGCGTTAGGGGTCGCCCGAGCGGGATTCATTGCGGCCTTCTTCCCGTCCGGCGTCATCAAGGGCCTCCTGGCCGCGATCGGCGTCATCCTGATCCTGAAGCAGATCCCCCACGTCCTGGGGCATGACCCCGACCCGGAGGGGGATATGGCCTTCCAGCAGCCGGACAGCCGGAACACGTTCTCCGCACTCGGCGAACTGTTCGGGCGCATCGAACCCGGTGCGGCCGCGATCGGCCTCGTCTCGATCGCCGTGCTGGTCGTCTGGGGCAGGTGGAAGCTCCTGAAGCAGTCGCCCATCCCCGCCCCCCTGGCGGTGGTGTTGCTGGGCGTCGGGGGCAGTCTGTTGTGCCGGCACCTCGGCGAGCCGTGGCTCATCGAGTCGAGCCACCTCGTCCAGGTGCCGGTGGCGGACAGCCTGGCCGGGTTCCTCGGGTTCCTCCAGTCGCCCGACTTCTCGCAATGGGCGAACCCGGCGGTGTATACGGCGGCGATGATGCTCGCCGCCGTTGCCTCGCTGGAGACGCTATTAAACCTGGAGGCGGTCGATAAGCTCGACCCGCAGCAGCGCACCTCGCCCCCGAGCCGGGAACTGTTGGCTCAGGGCATCGGGAACGTGGCGGCCGGGTTGATCGGCGGACTCCCGATGACTTCGGTAATCATCCGCAGTTCCGTGAACATCAACGCCGGGGGCAAGACCAAACTTGCCGCCATCGTCCACGGCGTCTTGCTGCTGGTCAGCGTCGCGTTCCTCCCCCTGTGGCTGAACGAGATCCCCCTTTCCTGTCTGGCGGCGATCTTGCTCGTCACGGGGGTCAAACTGGCCAGCCCGGCTCTGGTGAAGCAGATGTGGGACGAGGGGCGCTACCAGTTCGTCCCCTTCGCGCTGACGGTCGTGGCCATCGTCTTGACCGATTTGTTGATCGGCGTCTTGATCGGGTTGGCGGTGAGCATCGGCTTCATCCTCCGGAGCAACGCGCGACGCCCGATCCGCCGCATCGTGGAAAAGCACATGGGCGGAGCCGTCCTCCGCATCGAGTTGGCCAACCAGGTCAGCTTTCTCAACCGGGCCGCTCTGGGCCGAACGCTCAACGAGGTGCCCCGCGGGGGTCACGTCCTCCTCGACGCGCGGAGCACCTACTACATCGACCCAGACGTGCTCGACCTGATTCGCGACTTCAAGGAGAAAACGGGGCCGGCCCACGGCGTCGAGGTGAGCTTGCTCGGGTTCCGGCGCAAGTATGATCTCGAGGACCAGATCCAGTATGTGGACTACTGCACCCGCGACATTCAAGACGCCGTGACCCCAGGGCAGGTACTAGAAATCTTGAAAGACGGCCACGAGCGTTTCCGCAAGGGAGAACGTCTGACGCGCGACATCGGCCGCCAGGTCCAGGCGACGGCCTCCGGGCAGCACCCTCTGGCGGTGGTGCTCAGTTGCATCGACTCCCGCGCGCCCATCGAATTGATCTTCGACTTGGGCGTGGGCGACATCTTCAGCGTCCGGATCGCCGGGAACGTCACGGGCCAGAAGGTGCTGGGCAGTGTGGAATACGGGTGCGCCGTGGTCGGGGCCAAGCTGATCCTGGTGATGGGCCACACCCGCTGCGGGGCCGTGACTGCGGCCGTCGATCTCTTCCGCTCGACCGAGACGGCCGCCGAGACCACGGGCTGTCAGCACCTCGAGTCCATCATCGAGGAGATCCAGCAATCGATCGATCCGCTCGCGTTCCAGGGCATCGAGCAACTAACGGAACCCGAGAGGGAATCGTTCATCAACGCGGTGGCTCGTCGCAATGTGTTACATGCAGTCGAAATGATACTCCGGCAAAGTCCGACGCTCGAAGCCCTCGTCCGGGGCGGGCGAATTGCGGTCGTCGGAGCGATGTACGATGTCGTCACCGGAGACATCGAGTTCCTGACGGACTCGGCTTGATCCTCCCTTCCGCGAATCCTAGAGCAAGAGGCACCCTTCACGTCGAAGGGGTGCCTTTTGGCCCATTCACCGTTTTCACCTCGGTCCGAGACCGACGCCAACCCCCTGAGCCGACCCAATTGGGGCTACGCCCTCCGCGCGACCGGCTACCTGGCATTCGGGATGGGCGTGGTGCTGTTGATCGGGGCGACCGTAACGATGCCCGAGGATGTCGGATTCGACCTGCGCGACACGGTGGACCGGGCCGAGATTCACGAGGGCCGCCACGATGAGCAGCGCGTCGCCTACTCGTTCGACGACCGCGAGGGCACCTCCGACACCGGCTCGACGCGAATCGTCTTGGACGAGACGGCGAAGCGATACCGCCCTGGCGACGAACTCGCGGTGCAAGATCGCACGGCGAGCTTGATCTCCCATAGGCGTCAATTCAAGCGAGCGGAGGCGATATCAGTCCCCTCTCCCTGGGTGGATCGGAAGTTGGGCTTGACGCGGGGAGCAGAACTGAATGAAGTCATACGAATAGGAGTCCGCCGGACGAGCAGGAGGAATGAAACATGGACAGTCTCGATTCAACGACCCCGGCCATCGACTTCCGCACACCGCCGCGTATTCTCATCCCCCAACTCGCCATCAGTCGCGATAAGTGGAAGGTCGAAGCCACCCTCCGCGAGCATCGGTTACACGAAGAGAAGATCCGCAGCCGCGATCTCTCCCACAGTCGAAAACGCTGGAAGGACCGCGCCTTGGCAGCCGAGCCGAAAGTCCGGGAGCTCCAACTTCAGCTCGAACGCTCCCAAGCAGACCTCGTGCAGGCCCATGCCGAAATCGCCCAACTCCAAGACGACTCGAAAAAAAACTGACCGACCCGGAGGT
>JANXSH010000865.1 GCA_025356615.1 Planctomycetia bacterium
CTCCCACGGGCCGGTCTTGCTCCCCCTCCCTTTTAGGGGAGGGGGCTGGGGGGTGGGGTCTAACCGTCGCCATCCCGTGATCCACGAAACTACTGTTACGCTCCCGGCTCGCCTAATTCTTCACAACCTCTGAGAGCAATCGGGCTGGCGATTGGTATACGCGGCGCGGGTAGGAACAGCCAGGGGAGACAAGGTGACACGGTGAATGGCAGAGGATAGGGCATCGATGCGCCTTGTCATCTTGTCACTCGAGGTAAGGTAGTTTCATTACTGAAACTACTGGGGCGAAATCATCGCGGATTCTGTCCGGGCAAGAAAGATTTCACGATACAAGGGGTAGGATCGACCTTATAGGGTTGACTTCGAGGTATCCACCTATCAGGATACACATATGGCCCATCGCTAATTCACGAACCCTATCGCATCTCGCGTGATGGCAACTCCAGGGGGAGATCCATCGTAAAAGGGGTATGGCGTTGTTCTCTCCTGCGAACGACCCGAGTAACGTATCGGCCGCATCGTCGGACTCGGTTTCTGCGAACGGCAGACTGGAATCGCCCCTCGACACCTCCTCGGTGAGCGTGGACGGGCTGGATTTGTCGCGCGATCGCATCTTCGTGGCCTCGCCCCCATGCGACGCTCACCCGGTCGAGGGGGTCGCGACGCGGCCCCGGCGGGGAGACCGCCGGGCCTCGTCGCCTCCCCCATTCCCGCAGGTCGGGAGTGAGTTCGTCGGATTTCGCCTGATCGGGGAGCTGGGGCGTGGAACCTTCGGGCGCGTGTATCTCGGCAGACAGGGCGAACTCGCCGGGCGACTCGTCGCGCTCAAGGTAAGCACCGAGGTCCTCGCCGAGTCGCAGAAGTTGGCCCGACTCCAGCATTCGCACATCGTTCCGATCCACTCGTTGCACCGCGAGGGGCCACTCCAGGCCGTGTGCATGCCGTTTTTCGGCTCGACGACGCTGGCCGATGTCTTGCGGGATCTTGGCCGACTCGACGGGCTTCCTGCCTCGGGGAAGGGGCTTCTCGAGACCCTCGAGGAACGCAAGAGTCGGACGAAAGCGACGCTCGACCGCAGCGACTCGGCGAGGGGATCCCCGCCGACGAGGCCAGGCCCCGAATCGGCGGACTTCTCCCCCCTGCCCGGCGAGATCCGTCGCGACCTTCTCGACGCCCCGACCACCCTGCGCCACCTCGAGGGGTTGACCTACGTCGAGGCGGTGCTGTGGATGGGTGCCTGCCTCGCCCACGGCCTGCACCATGCGCATGAGCGAGGCATCATCCACCGCGACCTCAAGCCCGCCAACGTGCTGTTGGCCGACGACGGCAGGCCGATGCTCCTCGACTTCAACCTCGCCGACGACCTCGCGGCGCGGCGGGAGTCCGTGGACCGTCCCGTCGGCGGCACGCTGTCCTATATGTCTCCCGAGCATCTCGCGGCGTTCCTCGGCTTGCCGAGTCCCGTTCCCGCGTCGGGGATCGGCCCTCGGGTCGATGCGAGGAGCGATGTCTATTCGCTGGGCGTGATCCTGTGCGAACTGCTGACGGGAATACACCCCTTCACCCGCCTGCCGGGGCCAGTCGAGTCGAGCGTCCCGGCCATGATCGAGGAGCGGCTCGGCGCGCCGCCCGCGATCCGGTCGCGCAACCTGTTGGTTTCCCCCGCCGTCGAATCGATCCTCCACAAGTGTCTCCAGGCGGACCCGGCCCAACGCTACCAGTCGGCCCGAGACCTCCACGACGATTTGCAGCGGCAACTCCTCCACGAGCCACTTCTGCACGCGCGGGAGCCTTCGTGGGGTGAGCGAGTCCGAAAATGGGGCCGTCGCCACCCGCGCCTCTCCTCCTCGACGACCGTGCTGGCGGTCGCGGGGGTACTGTTCCTCAGCCTGGTCCTCGCACTCGTCAGCCGTTCTCGGCGGCTGGATCGGCTCGAATCGCAGGACCGACTCCTCGCCTTCGAGGAACTGAGTCGGCCCGCCGGGTTGTTCCTTTCCAGCCGATTCGACGACGAGCGAGAACGCCTCGAGGGTCGAGAGATGGGCCTGAGAGCGTTGGCACTGTACGGCGTCCTCGACCGGGACGACTGGCGCGACGACAAGCGCGTGGAGGCCCTCGACGAGTCCTCCCGGCGACGGCTCTCTCAGGAAATGGGGGAGATGCTGCTCCTGATGGGCTACGAGTCGAAGCCCGACGAGGGGCTGGTCCTGAGCGATCGGGCGATGGCCTGCTACGCGGATAACGCGCCTCGTTCCCTGTGGCAACAGCGCGCCGACCTCCTCGACCGATTGGGGCGAGCCGACCACGCGATCGACGCACGCCGCCGGGCCGTCGAGGCGAAGGGTGCCGACGAGGCCGGCGACCACTACCTCGACGCGATCGCCCTGATTCGCAAGGGCGATTACCCCAAGGCGGTCGCCGAGCTGACGAAGGCCGTGGCCATCGAGCCGGACCACATCGGAGCGCGGTACGCTCTGGGCAACTGCTGCCTGGACGGCTTCCAGGAGGCCCACGGACGCACCCTCGAGGCGGTCGGCCACTTTACGGTGTGCGTCGGGTTGCGGCCCCGATTCGCCCTCGCCTGGTACGGTCGGGGGCTGGCGGAACTGCGGCTGTGCCGATACGCCTCCGCCGAGGCCGACTTGGGCCGCGCGCTACAACTTCGTCCCGAACTCACGCAGGCGCTGGTGGCCCGCGCCATCGCCCTGGACCGGCAGAAGAAGCCCCGCGAGGCCATAGCCGACCTCGACGAGGCGCTGAAACGCCGAGGCGCGCGGACGCGCCCGTTGATCCTGCGGTCGGAACTCCACAAGAAACTCGGCGACCATGCCGCCGCGAAGCGCGACCGCGAAGAGGCCCTTCGACTCACACCGACCGACGAGGAAGGCTGGATCGCACGCGGAGTCGCCCGCGCCGCCGCCGACCCTCGCGGCGCACTGAGCGATTTCGCCAAGGCGGTCGAACTCAACCCGCGCTCCCTGCCGGGCTGGTACAACCAGGCCAACCTGTTCGCCGAGACGAGGGGCAAAACGGAAGAGGCCATCGCCATGCTCGATCAAGTCGCCCGGCTGTTCCCCGACTACGTCCCGGCCATCGCCAGCCGAGGCGTCTTACACGCCCGGCTCGGCAAGGACGCCGCCGCCTTGAAGGACGCGCGGGCCACCTTGGCGATGGCGAACGACGCCCCGGCCATGCTCTTCCAGGTCGCCGGGATCTATTCGCTGTGTTCGTTGCGAGACAAACAGCACCGAGACGAGAGCATCCGACTCCTCGCATCGGCCCTCCAGGGCGGCTACGGCCACCACTTCATCACGATCGACGACGACCTCAAGCCGCTCCACGCAGACGAACGCTACCTCGCTCTCGTCCAGGCCGCGAAGACGGTTCGAGCCTCCAGTGCGAAATAGTTGTCAGTTGTCGGTGTGGATCGTGTTGGCCCCAACGGGGTCGATACGAGCGTCCTGCGAGTAGACCTGCCGAAATCCCAGGGAAGCAAAGTCAGACAAGCTCTTCAGGGCGCGGCGAGGGGTCGCGCCCTACCCTCCCTCGAACTATCCCTTCGAAACTTCTGGTACGCTTCAGGCTCGTCTGATTGGGTTAGGTCTTCGGCCTCACGCCTGCAACCGCGATAGCGCGTCATACGCCTCCGGGGCGAGCGGGTTCCCCTCATACGCGGTGACTTGCTCGTAGCACCGCTTCGCCTTCGGGACATCGCCGAGTTGCTCGAACGCCTGGCCCATCTTGAACAGCGTCCGCGCGCCGCTCTTGGCCGACTTGCGGAAGTCGTTGAGGCTCGACACCGCGAGGTCCGGCTTGCCGACCTCCAGATACAGGTCGCCGAGGAGCTGGCACGCCTGGAACCAGGCCTCCTCGTCGTCCCCGCTGGCGAACGACTCGGGCTTCTGCGGCCCGTGCGTCTCCTGCAACAGGGCGATGGCCTGTTCGCGTTCGCCGAGGCGCAGCAAAACGCGGGAATACAGCACCTTGGCGACGAGGCTGCCCGGCTTGACGACGAGGACGAGGCGGGCAAAGTGGCCCGCGAGGTCGAGCCACTCCACGTCGGTGTGGCGCTCCAGCACCTGCCTCGCGCGGTTGATGCAAAACGCCACGTCGAAGCCGGTGCCGAACTGCTCGAGGCGGGCCTGTAGGTCTTCGGGCATCACGGAGTAGTAGTAGCGCTCCTTGCGATCGAGCAGATCCTTGTCCCCGCCGTTGTACTGGAGGGCTTGGTCGGTCACGCGGGCGGCGGCGAGGGGGTCGCCCCGGCGTTCGTACAGCCCCGCGAGCGTGCGGAGCGTCTCGATGCCCGCGCGCTCGCTCTCGCTGTAGAAGCGGAAGTTCTCGATGGCGGCGTCGGTGTCGCCGCGCGCCAAGGCGTCCTCGCCGAGGTACTTGACGGTGGCGAAATACGCCTGGCGCTGCTCGTCCTCGAGGTTCTTCTGGCCGACGCCGTGCCCCGCCCTCTTGGCCATCTCGAAATTGTGCCGGGCCTCGTCGAGCCGTCCGACGCGCTGGAGCGCCTGGGCGATGTGGACGAAGAGCGTGATCGAGTGGTTCGGCAGGCCGCGCGCGGCCAGGCGGAGGAACTCCCCGCCGCGCTGCCAGCGGGTGTCGTCGTTTATCATGCCCATGCCCAGGTATTGCAAGTAGCCGTGATCGACGTAAGGGGCCGCGATGTCCTCGCCGCCCGCGCCTGCGTCGTACTCCGCGTCGTTCAGGTCGGCGTAGAGCGTCTCCTTGAAGGGGATCACGGAGGTGTCCTCCGGGTTCGTCGAGATGTGCTTTTCGACCGCGCCGTGGGAGAC
>JANXSH010000879.1 GCA_025356615.1 Planctomycetia bacterium
GTACTGGTGCTCCACGAGGTGCCACTCCGGGGAAGTGGCTACCCAGAGGCGGTGCGTCTGCTGATGGGGATGGCTTTGCGTGTAGTCGATACGCACGACTTTCTTCGCCTCATCGAACGACAGATGGGTCAGTGTGAAGGGAGCAGCCTTCTCCATGGCCTTCACCGCATTGTTCAGAAGCCCCAATGGCGCACTGGCAAAACCCAACGAAAGAGTTGCGAGGGGCCATGTGCGCAGCCCAGTGACATACCCAACTAGGGCATAAGGCCCATCTGGTTGGGACCGAGTGAGATTGAAGTTGTAATCCTCGTTGTCACACTCTAGCTGCATTTGCCACCGATCAGGCTCGCCCTCGAAGCTTCGCGTGCTTTCGCGGATCACATTATTGCCGAGGCGACTGCTTCGTTCGGTAAGTGTGTGCGACCCAAAGGTATTAGATTGTTTTTTCATCTCATAACGTAGCTCACACACTTCTTCGAGATGTGGGGCAACGGACTGATATCGCTCGAACAGTGTTGTGATTTCATGCTTCGCCTTGGCCATCCAGTCCCGGTCGATGGGGCTTTCTTCCGGCCGTGCATAGGCTGTTAGAACGAAGACGAAGAACACGGCGACGATCCATGAATTGTATTTGCTCACGATTTCCTCAGTACCGGGCCAAGGACGGAACCATTGTAGCCGCTGCTAGCTCCGTTAGAGGACGGAGCCAGCAGCGGCAACGGACACTCCGACCTTCGGTACTCAAGGCGGGCACGCGCAGGAACCGGATGTCGGAGTGCCGGTCCAAACGCAGGTACAGGCCCATCCGTTTGGATAGAAGAATGTCGGCTTGTTCGCACAGAGCAGACCTCTACACATAACTGGGTCTGTAGGAGGCTTACAGTCCGTAGTGTTGGTTGGATTCGGACAATTCCCCCTGAGATCGAGTGCGGCAGCCGAAACAGTACCGCTGTCTGCCTGAGCGAGAGGCACGGTCAGCGGGGCGAGCAGGCCCAGCGCGATCGCCAGGCACAGGAACAGCCTCGAACTCAGCGAATACACCCGATCCATGTCGTACTCCTCACGTTGGGGACTGGAACACTCGGAAACTACTCGACGAACACGCCTGCGGACTCGGATCCCTCGATCCGCCCGGTCAGGCCGAAGAGGACCGTGCGCGCGTCGTCGCAGTCGGTCCAGAGGAACGCTTTGCGGTTGAAGATGCCCTGCGAGGCAGGCAAGCGCACCTTCACGGAAACCTGGCGTGCCTCGCCCGGTGCGAGCGTCAACGGCAGGTCTGCCGTCGCGATGCAGGAACAGTCGGAGGTGCCGCCGTAAATCCTTACGGGCCGATCGGTCCGGTTGACGATCTCGACAGCAGCTTCCAATAGTTGGCCCTCGTGGCCGCTGCCCACGTCCACGATGCCGGGGCGGACTGATAGCCGTTCACCGCGTAGATGCGCCAGCGCTGCTTCGGGCGAGCCATAGGCTACCGAAGCAAGCCCGATGATCCCGCCGCAGAATGCGACGGCAACCATCCCGAACTCGCGGACGAGAGCTTTGCCCCATTGCACGCGCGGAAGTTGGGACAGGCTGCGGAAGTCAGGTCGGGCGATGGCGAGCAGGGCTAGGGCTGCGACATCGACCCCGAAGGCGACCCAGGGACTCGCCTCGACCGAGCCGAAACAACCACACGATGCTTGCCCGATCAGGCCGAGGTAGGCACTCACGCCCGCGAAAGCAAGGAATGTCAGAAGTGCGGCGACCCACGCCCCGATCGCTGCACGCCCGCTCAACAGCCAGACTCCAAGGACGATTTCCCACTCCACGGCAGCAAGTCCGATGTCCGCGTTGGATAGCCGACCGTACTGCGCGAAAGGAGCGACGTTCAGCCCGTACAGCTTCAACGCTGCCGCCACAAGCAGGAGAATCCCAAGCAAACAGGCGATGATTCGCCTCGGAGCCTGGAGCCTGGAGCCTGGAGCCTGGAGCATAGGATTTTCGTTTCGCTGCCAACCGGAAGCGGTAGAGAGATAATTAGTATGGTAGCCCTCGCCGAAATCGTGGCAAGAGCAATTCCAGAGAAATTTCGGGATGGTTCGAGGGAGGGTGACACGAGTGGTACTCTCCCTCGAACTAGTTCTTTATCCCGACACATCCGCCAGGGCATCAGGCCATGCTCGAGGCGCGGGAACTTTCTCCCGCGCTCGAGGTTCGGGCTTTGTTCCCTGCTCGGACGCGATCCTGATCAATTTGCCAAACCCTTTACGTTTCCCCGCCCGGACCGTGATGAGGACGACCGCGCCGAGGATCAGTGCCGCCGCGACGGCGATGCGGGAGTCCAGCACCTCATCGACGACGAGCCAGCCCAGCAGGACCGCGACGAGCGGATTGACGTAGGCATACGTCGAGACGGCGGTCGGCGACGCGACGCGAAGGAGCCAGGCGTAGGTCGTGAACGCGAGCAGGCCGCCGAAGACCGTGAGGTAGGCCAGCGCCGCCAGGGAGCGCGTGCTGACCTCGCGCGTCATCAGCACGGGCCACTCGCCGAGG
>JANXSH010000882.1 GCA_025356615.1 Planctomycetia bacterium
GCGCGTCAGGGTGTCCACGCGGTCGTCGAGTTCGTCGGCGATGGCGCGGGGAGCCTCGCCCGCGTCCTTGTAATACTCGGCCCCGAGGCCGAAATACCCCAGAGCGGCGAGTTCGCCAGCGGTGTCGCCCATGAGGTCGGCAGCGATCTGGAGCTTGACGAAGCGGTCGTAAGGAACGTCGTCGTTGAGGGCGTTGACGACCCAGTCGCGGTAGCGCCACGCCTGGGTGTTGGGACGGACGCCAAAGGTGTGGGCCTGGTCCTCGGCGTATCGCGCCACGTCGAGCCAGTGCCGCGCCCATCGCTCGCCGTGCGCGGGCGAGGCGAGCAGCCGACCCACGACGCGCTCGTAGGCGTCCGGGCGATTGTCGCCGACGAAGTCCGCGACCTCCTCCGGCGTGGGCGGTAGGCCGATGAGGTCGAACGTCACCCGGCGAAGGATCGTCCGCTTCTCGGCCTCGCTCGTCGGCGAAAGATTGGCCCCTTCCAGGCGCGCGAGGACGAAGCGATCGATCGGATTCTTCGCCCAGGTGGTATCTTTGACCGTCGGCATTTCGGGCCGTCGCACCTGCTGGAATGACCAGAACTGTCGCCCCTTGGTCAGGTCGATGCCCGCCGTCACGATGACCTCGCCCTCAGGGGCCGGAGCGCCCATGCGAATCCAGGTCGCGAGGTCGGCCAGCGCCTTCTCAGGCAACTTGCTCTTCTCGGGCATCTTGAGTTCGCCGTCGTGGCGGACGGCCTTCATCAGCAGGCTCTCGTCGGGCTTGCCGGGGACGAGGGCCGGCCCCGTCTCGCCGCCTTTCAGCATGGCCGCGCGGTTGTCGAGCGACAGTTTGCCCCGGACCTTCTTGTCCTTGGCCGAGTGGCAGCTCGCGCAATGCTCGACGAACACGGGCCGAATCTTGCTCTCGAAGAACTCCAGCCCCTTCACGTCCACGGGCGCGGCACGAGACGAGGAGACGACCAGAGCGAGTGTGGCGATAGCGAAGAGGCGTTGCATGGCGGGACTCTCCACGATTCAGGCAGGTCGAGGCGGCGGGAGAGAGATAGGATAAGCATACCGGACGCGCGGGGGAAATGCAACGAGTTGGCGGAAAAGACGAGCGGGGCGTGTCGATGCCCTGGATGACTCTTCGGATGAGAGCATCCCGAGTGTTCACACGCCCCGGTCATCGGAGAATGGTTGACTCACGAAACGCCAGCGATCGCCAGCTGGCTCACATTACGGAACGTAGAGCGTGACACGAGGGGTGCAGATCATTTGCTCCTCGTCACCCTTTTTGAAGGTCACGATAACGACGATGTCATAAACACCCGCCGCCAAATCCTTGACGGTGAGATCCCCCCACGTCGAAAGAGGAGGTGCAGTGACCTTCCCCGCTTCGTCCCCCCCCAACCCGCCCTGCGGGGGGAAGACCGTCATCTTGACCGCGACAGCCTTCCAGCCGCGGCCGGCGGAATAGGTGCCTTTCGCCGACACCTCCCCTTTGCCGATGGCGAGGTTGCCGGCCGGTAACTTCACGGTATTCGCCGAGAACGCCGCAGGCGTGGCGAGCAAGAGCAAGGCGGTCGCGAGCAGTCCACGTCTCATGAGTCTCCTCCGAGTCCGGCTCCTTGCCGGAAGTTGTGGGTGCGAACTCGTATCATAGTCGAATGGCTCACCTCATCAAGGGTCGGTGGCTGTATTTCGTCGGTGATCGGTGAGAAACCTGTCAAGATGCGGAGGCGAAAAGAAGGCCACCGAGACATGGGTGGATTGGTGCGAAGACTCTATCTTCCCCTCGCGATCCTGTCGGGATAGAATGCCATAAGGTATGAGGGACACCCAGAGAGACGAGCATGGCGGACCACGACCAGCGCTTGAAGGTGGCGGTGCCCGAGTTCCTTGCTGAGTTCGCCGATCTGGTGATGCCGACCGGCTGGGCTGGCCGATTCGACTGCTCATCAGCCGATTGGATGACCCAGGAGATATTCCCCAACCCGCCCACGGGCGAACGCCGGCTCTTGGACCTCGTCGCCAAAGTTCGTGTGACTCAGCCGGCCGATGGCAAGAATCAGGTGTTGCTGCATGTGGAAATCGAGTCGGGAGACAACCTGACGAGTTTGCGGGAGCGCATGCCCATCTACCACGATGGTCTGCGCGCTCGGCTTGGGATACCTGTCCTCTCGGTAGCCCTGTATCTCGGCGTTGCCCTTCAGGGCAAGGGCGGGGACAGCATCGGGGAGGACTTCTGGGAAGAGTCTCTGGGTTCCCGGCGGTGGCCCTACCTGGGACTACCAGGGCTGAATGCCGTGGATTTCGTGGAGGGGCCGAACCTCCTGGGCGTGGGTCTCTGTGTGTTGATGCGGATTCCGGTCGGGCAGGAGGCACGGCTCAAGGCGCGGGCCATGCAGCGCATCGCGGAGGC
>JANXSH010000903.1 GCA_025356615.1 Planctomycetia bacterium
CTCCGCTTCGCGTCGCGGCTACACGGGCGCGCCGAATCTATCATCACGGCTGCGTTGCGAGTCGTCCGACCAGCTCGTAGCCGGGGGCGATGTACCACATTCGGGGCGTGAAAATCGACTGCAACCGCTCGGAGTCGAGAAGGCTGTTCGAGGGCGGGACGCTGCTCGAGCCGAGGAGTAGGTCGGTGATCGTCTTCTGCTTCGGGTACGACACCGCGCGATAGTTGGTGCCCAGCGAGGCGGCCTTCGCGGCCGCCTTGACGGCCACGTCGAGCGGCCCGATGTCATCGACGAGTTCGAGGCGCTTTGCCTCGATCGCCGTGTAGATGCCCCCATCGGCGAGGTAGCGCTCGTAGGGCACCTTCAGCTTCTCGTCACGCGGAGCCTTCGCGTCCGGCACGATCGGCGTTACCTGGAACCGCGCGAGGAGCTTCGCGCGCGTGAGGCGCGGCCGGCCCTTCTCGACGACCTCCAAGAACTGGTTATAGGCGTCATCGACCATGTCTTGCATCACCTGTTGTTCGGTCGTCGTCATCGCCTTGAACATCGACCCGGAGTCCTTGATCTTCCCGGCCTTGATGGTGTTCATCGACACGCCGTATTTCGTGGCGAGTTGCTCGATGTTGGGGAAGCTGGCGTAGACGCCGATCGACCCGGTCATCGTGGACCGCTCGGCGACGATGTGCTGGGCGGGGGCGGCGATGAAGTAGCCGCCCGAGGCGGCGACACTCCCGAACGAGGCGACGAGAGGCTTGGCCGGGATCGACTGGTCGGCGTCGCCATCGCGGAGGGCGACGATCTTGCGATAGAGGTCGTCGCTCGCGGTGATGCTCCCGCCGGGGCTGTTGACGCGCAAGACGATCGCCTTGACCGCGCCGTCCTTGGCCGCCTGCTCGATCTGCTTGTGGGCGTGGCCGAGCAAGCCTTCCATGATGACGCCTTCCACGGTGACGACGGCGATCTTGTCGGTCGCCGTCTTCGACCCGCTGACGAATTTCTCCGGCAGGGGGGCGGACGAGTCGGCGTCCGCCGCCGCTTTATAGAACAGGCCGAGGCACAGGACGACGACGAGGGCACCCGCCGCGAGGTTGAGGAGGAACGACATCGCGAAGGCGCAACCCAGCCACGACGACCGCGCCGCCGGGGCCGGATAGGGGTAAGCGTGCGATTGCGGAGCGGGTATTTGACTCATGGCGGGTCCGGTGTCCTATCCAGGCATGGGATGTCTCTACAGATATCTTAGGCGCGGGGCGAGAAAAGGGGTAGCGATGAGGGCTTGGAGAGCATCGGGGGATCAAGATCCTTATTCGCCTTCCCCACCATTCCACCCCCGCGCCACCCAGACTCGAGCGTCCCCAAATCCAGGCCACGCCCGGACACGCGCGGCGAGTCGGTTCGCCTCGTCCTCGTCGCCGACGAAGCCGAACACGCCCGGCCCCCATGAACTCTGGCCGACGCCGGCGACGCCGAGCCGGCGCAGCTCCGCGACGGTGTGCGCCACCGCCGTCCCGGCGTAGGTTCCGCCCTGGACCGGGGCGAAGAGGTCGCCCGCGCGGGCGTTGAACTCGTGGACCGCCTCGCCGAATGCGAGCAGGTCGGCGTCGGCGAGCGCGGGTAAGACCCCCAGCAACACCAGTCTACAGAGCCGATCGCTCGCGCCGCTCGGCTCGACGAGGTTCGCGAAGGCGGCCCTCTCCTCCGCCCCGTGTCGGCCGACTTCCCCAGGCGGGACGACGACGAGAACGCGCCACGACGCGGGGAAGTCCATCCGCGCGACCAGCGGCGACAGCGCCTGGCCCGGCCCCTTGCCGCCCTCGACGAGGAAGCCGCCCCGCTCGAATCCGTGGACACCCAGAGCCGATCGCGCCCCGCGATTCACCATCCCGGCGAGGTCGGAGACGGGATCGTTTCGCCCCCAGGACCGCGTCAGGAGACGGGCCACCGCGAGGGCCAATTGGGTGCCCGTGCCCAGGCCGACGTGTTCGGGCGGGGCAAGATCGACGACGACCCGGCGCGGCTCCAGGGCGAGGCCAGGCTCTCGTTCGCGGAGCGCCGATTCGAGCGAACGGATGATCTCCGCGACGCGCTCGCGGTGTGGGCCTTCCACGACCCAGGCCGGGGCCGACTCCGCGCGAACCGCGACTCCCGGCGCGTGGATCATCAGGCCGACCCCGCCGAACCGGCGCTCGGTCGTGGTGGGGGGCAGGGTGAGCAACCCCAGGTGGAGCCGACTCCCGGTGCGAACGGACCACATGGCGGATCGCTCGAAGGAGGGATCGGATAGCGGCGACGCGAAGCCAACGCGATCCGCTTCGCGTCGCGGCTAAACGGGTCGATCAGAGTCGGTTGCTGTACTTCTTCCGTCGCCGTCCGAACACGGGAGTGACCGGCTTGCGCTCGGCCTCGGCTTGGGGAACCTTGGGCGGGCGTGGGACGTAGGCGTCGAAGCCTTCGACGAGCTGTTCGGGGATCATCTTGTTGATGAATATCTCGATGTCGGTCAAGGCACCGCCCTGTTCGGGCGTCACGAAGAGGATCGCGATGCCGTCCGCGCCGATTCGGCCTGTGCGGCCAATGCGGTGGACGTAGTTCTCGGGGTCGCCGGGGATGTCGTAGTTGATGACGTGCGAGATGTTCCGGACATCGATGCCCCGGCCCACGACATCGGTCGCCACGAGGTGGCGGATCTTGCCGTCGCGGAAGCCCTTCATGATGCGGTTGCGGAGCGACTGCGACAGGTCGCCGTGCATGCAGGCCGAGCGGGGCACCCGCAGGCGGAGTTGGCGATAGACGTTCTCGACCCAGCGTTTCCGCTCGCAGAAGATGATGGACTGGCGAGGCTCTTCGGTCTCGAGTAGCCGCATGAGCAGATCGAACTTGTTGTCCTCGTCCACCGTGACGTAGGACTGGCGGATGGCATCGACGGTGACCGTTTGCGGGGCCATGTTGATGTGCATCGGCTCGATCATGTAGCGCTGCGTTAGCG
>JANXSH010000906.1 GCA_025356615.1 Planctomycetia bacterium
CTCCGCTTCGCGTCGCGGCTAAACGATCGCGCGTCCACCTCCCTACCGTAGATCTACTTCCGACTCCCGACCTCCTCCAACTCGTGTCCGCCCTGGAGCACCGACACCTGGCCGCGCTCGTCGAGTTCGACGCGGGCCGACAGCACGGTCGGCGGCGGGGGCGTCTGCGTTCCGCCCAAAACCTCGCGGGCCAGGGCGGCGTAGTCCTCCGCGCCGTTGCAGTGCGGCGCGTAGTCGAAGATCGACTTGCCGAAACTCGGGCACTCGGCGAGTTTGATGTTGCGGCGGATGCGGGAACGGAAGATCGTAGCCTTCGCCCACGGGGTCGCCGTCGATCGCGCGCGCTCGAAATACTCCTCGAGGTCCTGCACGACTTCGCGCGACAGCCGCGCGCCGCCCTCGAACAGCGAGAGGATGATGCCCGTGACCTTCAGCCCCGGATTGATGCGGCGGGCGACGAGCGAGGTCGTCTCGAGCAACTTGCCCATGCCGTGCAGCGCCAGGAAGTGCGGCTGGAGCGGGATGAACACCTCGCTGGCCGACGACAGGGCGTTGAGCGTCAACACGCCCAACGACGGGCCGCAGTCCATGAAGATGAAATCGAAGCAGCCCTCGTCCTGCAACAGGAGGTCGCGCAGGATCACCTCCCGGCCCACGACGCCGGCCAGCTCGACCTCGGCGGCGGCTAGGTTGATGTCGCTGGCCGCGACCCAGAGGTTGTCCGCGACCTGGCGGCGGACCTCGGCGAGGGGCCGATTGTTGACGAGGACATCGTACATCGAGGGCGACTTGCCGTCCGGCTCGATGCCGAGGTGCGTCGTCGCGTGGGCCTGCGGGTCGAGGTCGAGGACACAGACGCGCTGCCCAGCCGCCGCGAGGGCCGCCGCCAGGTTGACCGTCGTCGTCGTCTTGCCCACGCCGCCTTTTTGATTAATGATCGCGATCCGTCGCATGCTACGTCCTCGTCCTTGCCCATCCTGGGTCGATACTTCCACGTCCGACGATTGTACGCCAGGAGGCGGAGAGGAGGGAAGTCCAAACGGGCGAAGGTCGGGGGTACGACCCGATACTTCACAAAACGAAGAGAACCACGGATAACACGAATAGCACAGATAAAATAAAAGGACCAGATAGGGAAGACCTCTGCTTCTTTCCATCCGTGTTCTCCGTGGTATCCGTGGTTAGTCTCTTGTCTCTCCTGCTGGCAATCTCCGCGTCGTCTCGATAGGATAATCTTTTACGGAGCGAGATGAGGAGCCTGGAATGTCGGCCCTGCCGGAAGTGCGTCTGAAGATCGAGCGGAAGTCCACGCACCCGTGGATCTTCCAGAAGATGGTCCAACAGCCCTCGACCCGCCTGCCGCCCGGCACCGTCGTCGATATCACGGACCGCGACGGCCACTGGGTCGGGCGCGGATTCTACAACGGCCATTCGCGGATCACCCTGCGCGTCCTGACGACCGACCGCGACGAGGCCATCGACGAGGCGTACTTCGCCCGGCGGCTGGCGCAGTGCATCGACCTGCGTCGGAACTGGCTCCGGCTCGACGAAGTCACCGACGCCTACCGCGTCGTCCACTCCGAGGGCGACAACCTGAGCGGCCTGGTCGTCGATCGCTTCGCGGGCGTCGTCGTGATGGAGTTCTTCTCCGCCGGCATGTGGCGATTCCGCGAGGCGATCCAGGCGGCGCTGGCGATCCACTACCCCGAGAGCAAGTTCTACTGGTTCGCCGAGGAGCACGTCCAAAAGCAGGAGTCCTTCGACTGCCGACCGCCGGAAGCCCCCCCTTCGGAGGTCATCACGGAGAACGGCGTGAAATTCCGCGTCTCCCCTGGCAGCAAGCACAAGACGGGCTTCTTCGTCGATCAGCGCGACAACCGCCAGTTCCTCGCGTCGTTCTGCAAGGGCCGTCGCGTCCTCGATCTGTGCTGTAACACCGGCGGGTTCGGCGTCTACGCCAAGGTGCGCGGGGCCGACGAGGTGACGGGCGTCGATCTCGACGAGCAGGCGCTGACGCTGGCCCGGCAGAACGCGGGGCTGAACAACGTCCGGCTGCGCCAGGTCCAGTCGGACCTCTTCCCCTGGTTGCGCGACATGATCGCCCAGAAGGAGCGCTGGGATGTCGTGGTCCTCGACCCGTCGAAGCAGACGCGCGACCGGGACGAGGTCGATATCGCGCTGCGCAAGTACACCGACATGAACCGCCTCGCGCTCATGGCCGTCGCTGACGGCGGTCTGCTGCTGACGTGCTCCTGCACCGGCCTCATCAGCGAGGCGGACTTCGTCGATAGCCTGCGACGCGCGGCGTGGCAGGCGAACAAGCAGGTGCAGATCCTCCGCATCAGCGGCGCGGGCGGGGACCACCCGTTCTACACGCACGCCCTGGAGGGGCGCTACCTCAAGGCGATCTTCGCGCGGGTGTATCCGGGAGGGATGAGCGACCTTCGGCCCACGCAGGGGGACGAGTGAGTCAGGGCACGTTGTTCAGGTGAATGGAGGCGGCTATGCTCGGTGCAATCGCGGGCGATGTGATCGGCTCCGTCCACGAAGGCTCCGGCAGGAAGACCAAGGACTTCCCGCTGTTCGTCCCCGATAGCACGTTCACCGATGACACGGTCCTCACGGTCGCCGTCGCCGACAGCCTCCTGCACGGGAAGGATTATGTGGACGCCCTCCACGACTACTTCCACGCCTACCCGGCGGCCGGATACGGGGGCACCTTTCTCCGATGGGCAGGCTATCGAAAGCGAGAACCGTACCAGAGCTGGGGTAACGGATCGGCGATGCGAGTCAGCGCCGTCGCTTACTCGGGCGAGACCCTCGCCGAAGTCCTGGCGGAGGCCAAACGCAGCGCCGAGGTGACTCACGATCACGAGCAGGGAATTCGCGGGGCGCAGGCGACCGCCGCCGCGATCTTCCTCGCTCGCACCGGCGGCACCAAGGGGCAGATCCGCCAGTACATCCAGGAGCAGTTCGGCTACTTCCTAGATGAGAGTCTGGCCGACATTCGACCGACCTATCGCTTCGATGTGTCCTGCCAGGGATCCGTGCCTCAGTCGATCATCGCCTTCCTCGAATCGACGGACTATGAGGATGCGGTTCGCAACGCGATCTCTCTGGGTGGAGATGCAGACACGATGGCCTGTATCGCCGGCGGAATCGCGGAGGCGTTCTATGGAGGGGTGCCAGCCCACATCGCCGAACCCGTTCTCGCGCTCCTGGATGACCGGCTGAGGGGCGTCGTCCTCGAATTTTGCAATCGTTTCGTCAGGGGGAATGTCGCACCGGTTGGTGATGACTGATCGGCTCGAAACTTCGCTCGGGTTCCGAAGGTATCGATCAGGGAGGATGCGCGTGCGTTGCCGACTCGATACCTCGGCCACCTACCCCTAAACCCTGCCCACCAATGATCTCGGCGGTGGTATCCTGTCCCAATGTGGATTCCTCTCAGACCGGAGACCCCCGGATGCGACGACTGATGAAGTGGTTCCTGTTGCTCGCGATCCTCGGCGGCATCGGCGCGGCCGTCGCCGGGCCGGTCGTGACCTGGTATCGCAAGGGGACCACCCAGCGCTACCTCACCGCGAAGATCAGTAAAGGTCGGGTCGAAACGGTCGTCAACTCGACGGGCACGATCAAGCCCATCCGGACGATCACCATCGGCTCGTTCGTCTCCGGGCCGATCGCGTCGATCGAAGCAGGCATCGATTTCAACAGTCCCGTCAAGGTGGGACAACTCCTGGCGCAGATCGAGGACAAGTTGTTCATGGCCGCGCGCGCCCGTGACCAGGCTGCGGTCAAATCGCAGATGGCGGACAAGAAACGCATCAAGGCTCTGCTCGAGCAGGCCAAGAACAATGAGATCCGCGCCCTCGACCTGAAGGAGATCAACGAGGGCTTCCTCTCGGCCAACGAATACGACCAGGTGCGATTCGCACGCGAGAGCCTCCAGGCTCAACTCGCCCTCGCCGACGCCGCGATCGAACAGGCCGAGGCCAACCTCGAGAACTCCAAGGCGAACGTCGGCTACACCAAGATCATCTCCTCGGTCAACGGGCGGATCATCGAGCGCAAGGTGGACAAGGGCCAGACCGTCGCCTCGTCGTTCCAGACCCCCGAAATGTTCATCATCGGCGAGGACATGGACAAGGAGTTGCACGTCTACGCCTCGGTGGACGAGGCGGACATCGGCTCCATCGTTACCGCGAAGAAGAACAATCGGGGCGTCCGGTTCACCGTGGACGGCTACCCGCGTGACCTCTTCTCGGGGGAGATCAAGGAGGTCCGCCAGAACGCGACGACGACGCAGAACGTCGTAACCTACCCCGTCGTCGTCAAGACGAAGCCCGACGATCGTCTCTTTCCGGGCATGACGGCCAACATCACCTTCCTGATCGATGTCCGCGAGGATGTCGTCCGGGTTCCGACCGCCGCACTGCGCTTCGTGCCGCTCCTGACCCAGGTACACCCGGAGGACCGGCGCTACCTCGAGGGCACCGCGACGACGCCGGACCAGTCGAAGAGCGGCGTCCGCATGTCGGCGGACGAGAAGGTCGATCTGGCCAAGGGCCGATCGCGCCGCATCGTCTGGGTACAGGAAGACCAGTGGTTGCGTGCAGTCCCCGTCGTCCTCGGTCTGAGCGACACGAAATTTGCCGAACTCATCGAGGGCGACCTGACGGAAGATCGCCCCCTGGTCACGGGGTTGGATTTGTCGGCCGCGCCGACCACTCCGGTCGCCGATCCCGACAAGAGCGGAGACGAGTCGTGAGATCATCCCGATCGAGCCTCTCCCCGGCCCTAAAGGACCGGGCTAAGAACCAAAGCCCCGTGAACGGGGCTAAGGACGAGTTTCGCATCGTCCCTCTCGACTCACACACGCACACCTCAGCCCCGTTTACGGGGCTTTGG
>JANXSH010000928.1 GCA_025356615.1 Planctomycetia bacterium
CGCACGAGCAGCGTCTTGCCGAGGCCCGGCACGCCCTCGAGTAGCGCGTGCCCGCCGACGAACAGGCACGTCAGCACGCCGTGGACGATGTCCGAGTGGCCGACGATCACCTTGCCGATCTCGCGATGCACCCGGCCGTAGGTCTTGCGGAAGTCGTCGGTGCGTTCTTGCATCTCGGTGGCGTCGGTCATGGGAAGTCTCAGGAGTTGTCAGTTGTCAGTTGTCAGTTGTCAGTCGAAATCAGCGGTCGGTTTTATCCCTGTCTTCCCAGAGACGTTTCTTCGCTTGGAGGAGGTCGTCGAGGCCGCCCGGCTTGGTGGGCGTGTCGGGCGCGGACGGCGAGAGGGGCTGCGTCGCGGGACCGTCGGGGCGGCGGGCCGGGCCGATGGGGCCGCTCGCGGTGACGATGGGGATGTCTTTCGTTTTGATGCCCTCGAAGCGGCTCGCGCCGCGCTCGTCGGCGCTCGGGGTGCGGGCGCGGAGTCGGCCCGTCGCGGGGGCGAGAGAGGGCGGGGGAAGTGGCAGGCCGCGTAGGCGCGCCCACTTCGTCCACAGGTAGTCGCGCGTCTGGTCGGCGTCGAAGGCCAGGCGGCGGACCGTGACATCGGCGAGGAGTAGGCCCGTGGCGAGGAACAGGAGCCAGTAGTGGAAGGGGAGCGCGCTCCACGCGCGTTTCTCCGGCTCGCGGAAGACCAAGCCTGCTTTCGTGGCCTCGGCGAGGGACTCGTCGTCGTCCTCGTAAAGCCTTCCGCCGGTCGTCTCGCGGATACGTTCGAGAAGGGGCACGTTGCTCTCGAGGTCGGCGAACTCGGGAGAGTAGGGCAGTGTCACGCCTGCGCGAACGCTGTCGGTGCCCTCCTCGACTTCGCGCTCCACCTTCTCGCCGGGCTTCTTCACCTTGCGGACGCGTGTCGCCTGGGCGTTGAGGAAGTATGAGCCGGACTGCTCGGCCTTCACCTCGGCCTCGTACTGGCCGCTGCTCTTCTGCGTGAAGCGCAGGTCGAGCGTTCCGCCCGGCCCGCCCGCGCCGGCAGGGGCGGTCAGGCCGCCGCGTAGCTTGAGCGCGGTGTCCGGCTTGCCGTCGGCGGTCTTGGCCTCGACGGTGACGCGGATCTTGCCGTCGCGGTACTCGGTGTTCATGACGAGCCGGCCGCTCTCGACGGGGCGGAGGGCGTAGCCGAGGATCTGCTCCCAGAACCCGGAGAAGGTGCCTCCTTCGAGCCAGGGGCGCGACCAGAACTCCGGCTGGCCCGCGTCGGAGGTGAAGGCGACGGCCTTGCCCAGGCCGTAGTTCCAGTGCGCCAGGATCGGGAACTCCTGGTCGGCGACCGGCGGCGAGACGATCGGCACCTCGACGAGGGGCGAGTCCTTCGCCGTCGTCCGCACGAAGCCTCCCAGCGGCAGTAGTGCGGCCAGCTTCGCCGTCGGGCCGCTCCTGTAGACGAGGCGGGGCGTGAAGCCCTTATCCTTGCTGCGGTAGACGAACGCCTGGCTGACGAGGCGCGACTCCTTGATGTAGATCGCGGGGAGCTGCTTGGGGTCGGTGACTTTGTAGTAGCGCCGCTTGTCCTTCCTCCCGCCGATCGGCGAGGCGATCTGCCTCATCGCCTCGTCCTGCGGCCCGCCGTGGGTCGCGACGCCGACCGTGGCCACCGTGATCTTGTTGTCGCGGATCTGCTTCAGGAGCGCCGCAGGCGGGGGCACCGGGTCGCCGTCGCTGATGATGATGATGTGCTTCGCGCCGAAGTCCTTCTTCTTGTCCATGAGCGAGTCGAACGCGATCTGCATGGCGGGGCCGAAGTCCGGCATGTCGCCGGGGCTGAGTTTGTCCATCTTCGTCATCATCGCCGTCTTGTTTTCGCCGACCGTCTGCATGGGGATGTGCCACTTGCAGGTGAAGTCGTAGACGACGACGCCGACCTCGTCGTTCGGCCCGAGGCGTTCGATGGCGAGCTTGCCGATCTTCTTCTGCCAGTGGTTGCCGCGCGCCATCTCCGAGGCGTGCATGATCATGACGAGTCCGCCCTTGCCCTGGACCTTGAGCGAGCGGATCTCGGAGTCCACGGGCAAAGCCTTTTCGATGGGCGTCTTCTGCCAGCCGCCCGCGCCGAAGCTCTCCGGCCCGCCGATCATGACGAGGCCGCACCCCTGGTCGTGGGTGTTGCTGCGCATCACTTCTTGGTGCTCCTCGCTGACGCGATCGGCGGGGACGTTGGCGAGGATGACGCAGTCGAAGTTGCTCAGGAACACCGAAAGCTTGTCGCGCTCCTTGTAGTTGTCGAGGATTTCCACCGGCTCGGCGACGACCTTGAATCGGCCCTTCCCCGCGTCCACGATGGCCCGGATGAGTTCGACGTGGTCGCCGGCCTTGTTCTCGAGGAGGAGGATGCGCCCCTGTCCGCGCGCGACGACGTGCGTCGAGGCTTTGTTGTTCTGCGTGCGGTCACCCGGCAGACCCTTGGAGATCAGCTTGCCCTTCTCGTCCTCGACGAGGAGCGGGATGAACTCGGCCTCGTAGGTGTAGCTGCGCTGCTCGTCCGTGAGAGGCCGATCGAACGAGAACGAGTTGAGGCCCAGGCGCAGGCGGGCGGATTCCAGCACCTTGACGATGCGGATCGGGTTGCGGCGGAGGGCGAGGCGCACGGCCTTCTTGCCCGCGAGCAGCAGTTCGAGGCCGGCAGCGCCCGCCATGTCTTCGCCGTCCACCTGGAGGATCTCCTCGCCGACCTCGAGGCCGGAGCGGTCGGCGGGCGAGCGCGCCTCGACCTTGGTGATGCGCGCGCCGGTCGGCTGGCCGGGGACCGGCTCGACCTCGACGCCGAGACCGCCGCGAGCGTCGAGGGGGACGGTGAGCGTGCCTTCCTTGTCCGTGATCTGGCGGAGGATGATTCGGCCCACGACGACGTTGGGGTTGTGACTGCGAATCAGCACGCGGATGGGGACGCTCGCGCCTTGCTCGATCACGGCGGGGGCATCGACGCGCTCGACGAGGACTTCCTCGACGTTGCGCTGACCGGCAGCCAATGGCAAAACGTCGATCTGGACGCCGAGCGTCTTCGCGAGTTTCGCTTGCTCTTCGGCATCGCCGAGATTCTCGTTGCCGTCGCTAATCAGGACCATGCGTTTCCCGGTGCCTTCGGGGTAGGACGCGAGGCCGAGCTTGATCGCCGCACCGATGTTGGTGTAATTCGGGTCGTCGGCGGGCGGCAGGTCGGTCAGGGCGAAGCGCGGGGCGTCGCTGGGGGGCAACTCGAGGCGAGGCTGTCGCCCGAAGATGATGAGTCCCGCCTGGTCGCGCTCGTGGCCCGCGCCGCGCATGGCGACGGCGTTGTTGATGAAGTCGCGGATGCGCCTCGTCCGCAAGTCGGTCTTGGTGCCGGGCTGCGCCGGGTCGTCGCCCGGCTCGTCGGGGATGCTCAGGGTGCGATCGACGACGAAGAGGACCGTCATGGCCTTGGTCGGCTGGTTGAAGAACGGCTCGGCGAGCGCGATCGCGAGGACCGCGACGCCGACGGTGCGCAGGCCGACGGCGACCCAGGGCCGGACCTCGTGCCGGGACAGCCTGCGCCAGGCGACGACGAGGATGACGGGCACGAGCGCCAGCAGCCCGAGCCACCAGGGCGAGCGGAACCGCATTCCCGCAATGCTCTCCGACACGTCGGCGAGGTCACGTTCGGCGTGCAGCAGCACCCACCCGCCGAGCGCGGGCAGGACGAGGAACGGCACACACCAGGCCGCCGGGGGCGACCAGCTCCCCGTCAGTAGCAACAGCGAGACGAGGAGAAGGGCGAGGAGGCCGCCCGCACTCACCATCCAGAGAGAGTACGAGGAGGTACCAATCTTGTTCTCGGCGAGGCCGACGAGTCCGCCGACGGCGAGAAGCGCGAGCGTGAATCCGACGCCGCCGAGTGACCAGCCGAGGGCGGGGCGGGAGCGCAGCCGCCAGCCGATCCCGAGCAGGACCAGCCCGACGACGAGCAGGGCGAGGCGGAACCAGTGGTCGGTCAGCCACATCGGGACGGCAGAGAATAGGGGGTCGATCATGGCGTGCTGTCGTCCCTGAAGTTGATCCGCTGGACGCGGTGGTTCTCGGTATCGAGGACGTGGACCCGGCCGAAGCGATCGACGGCGAGACCCCAGGGACAGTGGAGTTTACCCGGTTCGCGGCCCGGCCCGCCCCAGGTGCCGAGCGACTTGCCTTCGGTCGTGAACTTCTGTACGCGATGGTTGCCGAACTCGGCGATATACAGTAGGCCCGAGGCGTCGAAGGCGAGATCGTAGGGGTACATCAACTCGCCGACCGCTTCGCCCGGAGTACCCCACAGTCGAATAAGCTCCCCCTCGCGGTCGAAGACCTGGATGCGGTGATTACAGGCGTCGGCGACGTAGAGCAGGCCGTCCGGGCCGAGGGCGAGGGCGCGCGGGCGAGAGAACTGCCCCGGCTCCGTGCCCTGGCTGCCCCACCGGGTGAGGATTTTGCCCTCGCTGTCGAGTTTGGTGATCCGCTGCACCTCGCCGAACTCCGCGAGGTAGTAGTTGCCCTCCTCGTCCTGCACCACGTCGCTGATGTAGCCGAACGGCCCGTCGAGGGTGCGGAGCAGCTCGCCGCCGGGGCTGTAGATGCGGACGCAGCAGTAGTGCGAGTCGGCGACCATGAGGTTGCCCTGGCGGTCGATGCCGAGGCCGCTGGGCCGGCCCTTGCGATAGTCAGGCGTGTTCCAGGTGAGGCCGAGGTGCTTGCCGTCGAGGTCGTAGACCTGGATGCGCGCGGTGAAATCGACGACGTAGAGGCGATCGTCCCGACCGATGGCGCAGGAACGCGGCCGGGCGAGGTCGCCGTCGCGCACGCCCTTACGGCCCCAGACGAGGTCGGGCTTCGCGGGGTCGCCGGAACAGCCCGTCGATGCCCCCGCCATTAGGGTCGCTATCAGGAAATGAAAGGCCAGCCGCACCATGCGTCCCCCATGACCGCCACATGGAACCCTAGTCAGGCTATCACCTCGGCCCCCTCGACGCCAGAGGGTCTCGGCGAAACAGGTACTCGACGGGTGGGCCGATCCTTTCGCCGCGCCCTTTCTGGACGATGTGCTTGACGAAACCCCATGATCGTGCTTAGAAGATAGTGCCCCTTCTCGCGCGGAGGACGATGCGCCATGAGACGTTGCTGGTTACTGCTGCTCGTCGTCGGCTTCGCCGGCGCGGCCCCGCCCGCGCAGGGCCAGATCCTCGTCGCACCGCCGGGGTATGGGTATTCCGGGTTCGGATACGCCCGCTACCGTGGCTACGGCGGGATGCGCGTCGAGCTTCTCGGCTCGCCGTACACGATGGGCACATCCTCGACGCGGATCACGATCGTCACCCTAGTGCCTGTTGCGCGCGTGAGACAATTCTCCCTCCCGCAAGATGATCCTCCGGGCGAATTGCCGGACATCCCAGTCCCGCGCATCCGGCGGGAGCCGAAAGAGGTGCCCCCGCCCGAGGTCGAGCCGAAGAAGCCCGCGCCGATCGACGAACACACTCGCCAGGTGCGGCTCGGCAAGGAGGCGTTCGAGGCGGAGGAGTACGGGCGAGCCGTCCAGCGTTTCCGCGAGGCGAATCGCCTCCGACCGGAGGAGGCACCGCCTTATTTCCTCCTCGCCCAGTCCCTGATCGCGACGGGCAAGTATCACGAAGCGCTCGACGCCATCCTCGCCGGGATGGTCCGAAATCCGGACTGGCCCGCAGCGGAGTTTCGCCCGATCGACCTCTACGGCGGAGCCGTTGCGGAGTATCCTGAACACCTCCTCCGCCTCGACGAGGCGCTGAAGAAGCACCCCGGCGACGCGGTGTTGCTCTTCCTGAACGGCTACCAGGTGTGGTTCGCCGGGCGCAGGGACGCCGCCCGCCCCTCGTTCCGCGAGGCACGCGATAGGCTCGCTGGCAAGCCGGGCGTCGAGGCACTCCGCGCGGCGTGTGAGCGGTTCCTGAAGGAGTAATGTTCAGTGTTGGCGTGTGTTGACCCCAACGGGGTCGGATGTTGAAGCCCAGGGCAACGCCCTGGGTAAGCGAGGCGTCCGTCGTGTCCCCATGACCTTCGTC
>JANXSH010000943.1 GCA_025356615.1 Planctomycetia bacterium
CGCGCATCTTGTGGACCGGCTGGATCGCCCCGCCCAGGATCACCATCGGCAGCAGCACGATCGGCAATAGCGCGATGGCCACCTCGCTCGTCCGCGCTAGCGCCGACAGCAGTAGCCCGATCGTCGTGCCGACCAGAGCCGCGAGCATGAGCAACAGGAAGACCATCAACGGTGCCTTCAGATCGCAGAAGAACCAGACGGTCCCCAAGATGATGAGACACTGGACCGCACACAGGACGCCCAATACGGTGTACTTGCTCGCGATGTACGGCCCGAGGCGCAGGTTCACCATGCGCTCGCGGTGGTAGATGGCCCACTCGCCGACGATCTCGCGCACGGCATTGCTCGCCCCCAACCAAAGGGCACCCAGCGCCATCAGGAACAGCGTCGTGCCCAGCGACTGGGCCACGTCGGGCCAGTTGGTGTCTGTTACCTCTTTGACCGCCATCTGCTTCTCGAACACCATGACGATCAGGACGGCGACGATCGGCGCTTGCGCGAGCATGATCGCCGTGTTCATGCGATCCTTGAGCTTGATCGTGGTCATGCGCTGGACCAGCAGCATGCACTGGAAGAACGGAGAGATGCGCCGGCTCTGCTCGGCGCTCGACCCCTGGGCATCGGGGGCGATGGTATCCTTGCGGTCCTTCACATAGAGTTGGTGGTGGGTCGAGGCATGGTAGTGGCTGACCCACTCGGCGGCCTTGCGGTCGTCCAGGGGGGCCAGGACCGCCTCGGGGGGCAGTTCCTGGTCCGGCTTCAGGCCCGGCACGCCGTTGGGGTTGAAGTGGTGGACCGCGTCGGGGTACGCCGGGCCGAAATAGATGAGTTGGCCCGGATCTTTCGACCCCTTGTCCTTGCCTACCAGAACGAGGTGATCCATGAGGCGGTACACCTCCAGGCTCGGTTGGTGGATCGTCAGGAGGATCGTCTTGCCCTCGTTGGCGAGGCCGCGCAAGACCTTCATGACCGCCAGCGCGTCCTGGCTGGAGAGGCCCGAGGTCGGCTCGTCGAGGAACAGCACCAGCGGGTCGGTGAGCAGTTCCATCGCGAGGTTCACGCGCCGGCGCTGGCCGCCGCTGATGCCCTTCTTCTCCGCCGACCCGATCGGCACGTGCTCGGTGCCCAGCAGGTTGAGTTGGTCTAGCACCTTGTGGATGCGGGTCATGATGTCGGCGTGAGAGTAGTCCGACGGCAGGCGCAGCCGCGCGCTATAGTAGAGCGCCTGCTGGACGGTCAGGTCGCGGTGCATCACGTCGTCCTGCGGCACATAGCCCAGGACGGAGCGGAACTGGTCGTAGTGGCGGTACAGATCCTGGCCGTTGAGCAGCACCGCGCCATCGGCCGGCGGGACGTACCCGTTCAGCGCGTTCATGAGCGTCGTCTTGCCCGCGCCGGACGGCCCCATGAGGCCGACGAACTCGCCGGGCATGATGGTCAGGCTGATGCCGGAGAGGAGCTTGCGGCCACCGGCGATGACGGTAAGGCGCTGGGCCTCGAGCGTGGCGTTGCCGCGGAAGTCGCGCTTCTGCAAGGCACCGTCGCCGGTGAGCGTGAACGTGTAGCTCCCCAGGCCGATCACGTCGCCCGCGCGGATCATGACGGGGCGCGTGATCCGCTGCCCGTTGACGTAGGTGCCGTTGCTCGAGCCGAGATCCTCGAGCAGCAGGCCGTCGGGCCGGCGTGTGAGTTGGGCGTGTCGGGCGGAGATCATCGGGTAGTCGAGCTGCTGATTGCAAGTGCGATCCCGACCGAAGACCATGACATCGCCGGCGAAATCGACGACGGCGAGTTGCTTCTGCTTCTGGGCGGGGGCTTCCGCACCGGCCCCTCCCAGGAAACGGGCGGCAGGCACCCGCAGCGCGCCGAAGAAGACGACATCGTTCCGCGTGATGGTCGCCTTCTGGACGCGGCGCGTGCGGTCGCCGACGAAGATGCCGTTGGCGGAGCCGAGGTCTTCCAGCTCGGCACGGTCGCCACGCACCACGAGTTTGGCGTGATGACCCGATACGGTGGGATGATCGAGGACGATTTCGTTGTCCGGCGATCGGCCCACGGTGACGACGTGCGAAACCCCCGACGAGGGCGGGGGTGGCGCGAACTTTTGGCGGTTGACGGAGCCGGGCGGCTCCAGGGTCGTCCGCAGGGGGGCGACTGCGGGAGTCTCCATCATCGTCCGCAGGGGAGTAGGGGCGACCGGCTCCATGATCGTCCGCAGGGGCGCGGGGGCACTGCCGGGCCAGGGGAAGGCCACCGACTTCCCGAGGACCACCTGATCCGAGGGGCTGACGGCGACGGTGCCGGTGATCCGCCGACCGTTGACGAAGGTGCCGTTGCTCGACCCGAGATCCTCGAGCGTGTACCCCCGCGCGGTGCGCGTGAGACAACAGTGACGACCGGATATTTCGGTTTGGGTCAAGATGATGTCGCAATCCGGCAAGCGACCGATGACCCAGCGTGTAGACGGTGTCATGAAACCTCGGCGGGAGTGACGAAACAGACCCCTATCGCGGAATGCACGACAGGAACTCGACCTATTGGGAGTATGCGAACCCAAGGGCCATCGTGGCTACTAAAATCGGGAGAATTCTGCCCTCGACACTGCGACGGCTCGATCATGAGCCTAATCCCGGCCCGATGGCCGATTCATGCCTCCGACCTGTCTGGCCGGAGAAGTCGCAACGATGCAACAGATTATAGAACCCTGCCCGGAATCCTGGGAACGTTTGCGCCATGCGCCTAGATTCTCTCACCCGATCCATTCGCCCGAATTGCCTGGCTTCTCGAGGAGAAATGCGGCCTCGATTGCTGGGCATCGCGATCCTGGGGTGTATCCTCGAGTGTCGAACAAGGTTTAGCCGCGAGGCGCGCTCCGCGTTGCGTCGCGGCTAAACGATCCGATTTTATGCCCCGCCGCCCGTAGACTCCTGCCCTCCCGAAGAGGCTCCGTCACCAAAATGTGTCCCGCCGCACGAGAACATCCCGTCATCACTACACCTGTTCAGGTGGCGCGCAGCTGCGCAGCTGCATCGGTTGCAGCTGCGCAGCTGGTAATTTCCTCCGATCCCTTGATTCGCGTGCGGCCGGGCACATCCCCTATCGGAGTTCGCGTGCGGCCGGGCATGGATCCGCGTGCGGCTGGGCACATTCGGGGGTTCCTTCTCCGGGCGACCGCGCGCGCCGACTCCGTGCCACTGCGCATGATCGCTGTCTCGACGAGCAACGTATCTGTTTGACTAGAAATGAGTTACGCATCACTCGTCCTGGCGCGTAACCAAGAAATCCAACCTTGGACTAACCACACAACCCGACTCGACTCGCGGACAATAACGATGAGGTCGCTCTTGCGGAGGGTGTGAGAATGTGGACACTGAAAGAACCAAGTAGAGCATCATGAACACCAATCCCGACGCTCGATATCGTGATGGCCGGGACGAAATGAACCTGGCCGACTTCCCCATCTCGGCGCTCCAGCGCGCCCAAAAGGGCGACGGGGCTGGCGGCAAGCTCGACCGGATGGAGTTCACCGCCAGCCGCTACGACGCCGGGAGCCGAGGACGGGTCGCGCAGAAGGTCACGCTCACCTCGACGGCCCGCGACGGCTTGCCGACCCCGGCAGACGAACACGTCATCCT
This sequence comes from Planctomycetia bacterium, assembly GCA_025356615.1. Lineage (GTDB taxonomy): Bacteria > Planctomycetota > Planctomycetia > Gemmatales > Gemmataceae > JANXSH01. The sequence continues at coordinate 3,636 of JANXSH010000943.1, forward strand.
GGCGCTGCTCTACGTCGCGAAACACTCGATGAACTTCCGCGAGGCGACGGTCCACTTCGCCCCGAGCCAGCTCTTCGAGATCATGGGCTGGGCACCCAACGGGCGCAGCTACACCCGGCTGCGCGACGTGCTGCGTCGGCTGAAGTCGCTGACGATCCGCTACGAGAACGCCTGGTGGGACGTGGTCGGTCGGGCCTACGAGGAGGAGGTGGCGACCGGCATCCTGAGCGGCTACCGCATCGCCCGGCAGGTGTCCGGCCCGCGCACCGCCGGGCAGGAGTTGAAGAGTTATATTACCTGGACCCAGGCGTTCCAGGAGAGCCTCGAGCGAGGCAATCTGAAGCGGCTCAACCTGAAAGTGTTCTTCGAGTTGCAGACGCCGACGGCCCAGCGGATGTATCGCTTCCTCGACAAGCGATTCTACACCCAGCCGAACTTCGCGATGGACCTCGTCGAGTTCGCCTGCGGGCACGTCGGCCTCGCCGAGACGAACAACGTCGCCATTCTCAAGCGCCGCCTCACGCCGGGGATCGCGGAACTCGAGAAGATTGGCTTCATCCGGGCGGCTCCGACAGCGGAGCGCTACGAGAAACTGAAGGTCGGCCAGTGGCGCATCCGGTTCCAGAGCATGGATCAGCTCGCATTGCCCGCCCCGCCGCCGGTGATTCTCCCGATCGCGCCGGTGGAAGCGCTCGCGCCGCCGGAGAAGCCTCCCGCAGAGGTGGGGCCGGCGGTCGGGCTGGCGCGCGAATTCTACCGCCTGTGGGACGACTCGGTCCCCGCGTTCGTCGGCCCGCGTGACGTGGAGGCCGCCGCCAGCCTGCTGATGGACCGTCCGGCGGAAGAGGCCCGCGCGATCCTCGCCTGCCTCGTCGAGATCACGCGCAAGCAGTGGGCGCGGTGCCGATCGTTCAGCGGCGCGGCCCAGAAATACCTGCCCGATGCGATCCGCCAACACGGCCAGAACGTCCGCCGGGCCGCCCAGCGCGAGGAGGCGGAGACGCATCGCCGTCGGAGCCAGCAAGAGTCCACCAGTCAGCAGAAGACCGGGCAGGATCTCCGACCCAAATGGGACGCCTTGCCCGCAGAGGAGAAGCGCCGCATCGAGCGGGAAGTCCGCGCCCGCGTGGGCGGCTCCCTACCGTCGGCCTTCCTCCTCCGGCTCTGCCTCGAAGAACTGAGCAAGCAAAGGAACGAACCACAGTAGTTATATTACCCCGGCAAGGAAGATGCTCACTGAGCAAGGTCTTAGCCCGACGCGCAAGCGAGGGTTTCTC
>JANXSH010000999.1 GCA_025356615.1 Planctomycetia bacterium
CGCCTTCAGCGTCTCCAAGAACGGGCGCGAGAGGTGCGCCTCGTCCACTAGGATTAGCGCATCGTTGCCGACTAGCCCGGCATGGACCGCACGTTGGTACGGACTCACGCCGTAGCCCCGGAACAGCAGCCGACTGCCGACTTGATCGACGGTACTCAGGCAGATCGTCGGCTGCGTCGGTGACTCGGCCCATGAACCATCGCGGTACATGCCGCCGCGCAGGACGGAGACGTGCAGCGCTTTCGCCCCGCCGGTGAAGGTCTTCAGCCGATCCGAGACTTCTTTCACGACCGAGTTGGCAATGTCTCTGGAGTTCAACTCCCTCGCCAGCTTGCGGGCCTTATCGGCAGCCTCGTCTACGACGATCCGGCGGTCCACCACGAAGAACGTGCGAATCGCCGCCGTCCGATCGTGAACGGACTTGCCGGCCTGCATCGCGAGCAAGAACACCGCCACATCGATGGCGGATGTCTTGCCGGAGCTGGTTGGCAAGTCGAGGACCGAAGGCCAGAGGCCATCGTCGGCGTCGATCGTCTTTACCAGTCGCGTTTGCCAGGGAAACGGAGCGTAGCCGTTGATTGCCTCGTAGAAGGCGGGGAACTGGTCCGCAGTCAAGGTCATCGCCAATCCTCCGGCTTCGAGACGCGGAACAGTCCGAGGCCGTGATATCGCCCGGCCCCGACGATCAGCGGGCCGCGCACCTCGTTCTCGAACTCGACGACGGCATGGACACGGTGCCGAGGCGGGGCGTCCTGCTTTCGCCGGTGGGAGAACTCAGGGCTAGGCGGTACTCCGAGGTGTTTCGATATCTTGTCCGTCTCGATTCGCTTGGGCCGCACGCCGATGACCCGCTCGATAGATTGCGCGATGATGTCCTCGATTCGCTCCCCGTCCTTGTCCTTGGGGAAGCGGTCGCACAGGATCGGCGTGACCGTCGCCCAAGTCTTCGACAGGCCAGTATACGACCAGGTCTTCAACGACTCCTTCACGTCCTCCGTCGGGAGCGCGACTTGCCATGCGTACTCGCCGAATCCGATCTCTTCGAGCATAGCGACCGCTCGGACGATCGCTCGACGCTCGGCGGAGAACCGGGCCAGCCCACGCGGCAAGACCAGCCCGAAACCCATCACCTTGCCGTCGGAGTGACGACTCCAGCCGACGTTGGCGAGCGGGATGTAGGCGACGTGGGCTTCGCGACTGAATCCGCCGTCGGAGGTATGGCCGCTGACCAGCGACTTGATGACGGGGCTATCCTTATCCGTCTTCTCGATGACCGCATCGCGGACGGCGTTCAAGAACTTGATCGCCCCGGACAGCGGCAGGAACGGCCCGTCGATCTCGCACACGATGATGTCGCCGAACGCCGACTCGACTCGAGCGATCGGGTTCTTCCTCTCTGCGAGGACTTTCGAGTAAGCGACGTAGCGCCCCGCCGACGGGCGTAGGTTCCGGCGGTAGGTGGCGATCAGGTCCGCGAGCCGACCGGGGGCCGGCACCCGGAGCTGGTGTTGCCCGTGGCGGTCCGGGCGGTAGGCGGGTTTCGGGTATGCGTCGGCGACCATAACCCGAACGAGGGACGACGAGTGCCCCAGGTACGAGACGCACGCCGTCAGCCGGTCGAAGGCCGAGCGGTGCGTCTCGGCATCGGGGGCGTCTTCCCAGACGAAATGGACGAGCGGACAGTCGGGGATGACGGTCGGGAAGTACCGGGGTTGCTTCCCGCGACTGTCCGGCAGGACGGCGAGCGCATCCTTGATCTGCCCCGCAGACGGCTCTTTGCCGGCCTTCACCGTGGGCGCGACCGCGTCGTTGACAGGCACGAACACTTGCATCACGTCCCGCCTTTGCGCTTCGCTGACGGCGATCGAAGGGGCGTCGCGTTGCTCGAGCCACTCCAGAGCCGCCCGGATGTCGTCCGGCAGATTCTCCCCGTCGTCGGAGACGGCCTGGAACGCCGCATCGACGAGCGCGGAGAACAGCCGACCGGGGTGCGGCGGCCACTCGGCCTCCTCCCTCTTCTCGCGCGCGGTGGCGACCGCCCGGCCGGTCAGGTATTCGACTTCGATGGCGAACACGGGTTATTCCTCCCCGCCGAGTTCGCGGCTTCGTTTCACCAGATCCACGAGCGCCTTCTTCGGCGTGAGGACGATCTTCTCCTCGCGCCACGGCAGGCCGAACGTCTGCATCTTCGCCACCGCCTCGGCGAAGAGTGTGTCGGCCTCGCTCGCCGTGAGGGAGAACGCCTGGATGTTCTTGGAGGTGACGACCAGCTCGAACACCGGATCGCAGTCTAGGACGAGTTGGCAATTCGACCGGAGGAAGTAGTCCGGCGGGTCCATCTGGTGCGCGACCGCCGCGAGAGCGAGGGCCGCTAGGACCGTGCGGGCGGCGACATCGGCTTCGGGGTTCGGCGTCATGCCCTTGATCGGGAACCGCAGCCGCCGGAGGGCAGCGAGCGAGAGGACCGTGATCTGTTCGGCGTAGGCAACGGTGACGCCACCTCCGATTGGGAGAGGGGCGTAGGAAACGACCTGTTCCTTCCCCTTCAGGAAAACGCGACGTTCATGGGGATCCAGGTCTGTCTCGTGAGTCACGATGTCCGGGGGGATGTTACCGTGGTTGACGCCCGCAGGGGTGCCCGCGTCGTCGCTCCTTTTCGCCTTCCGGTTGAAGGCAACCGCCTTGTCTCCCTCCTGCTTCGCTTCATCCTTATGCACTACATAACTTCCATCCACCTTACTCTCGTAGATGTCACCTTTTTCGATGCCGAGTGGGTCGATTCGGCTGGCAACCCGCTTACCACTTACCGCGTTGATGCCGACGATCTCGGACACGATGGCCCTGGCAAACTTGTTCCCCAAGCCGCCAGCTGCGCCGGTCGAGTCCCAGGCACCGAACACCAGTGCCGTAGGGCACAATTCCAGCAGTGGCGTGGCGTTCCGGCTGTTAGCGAGCGCGATCGACTCGCCCTCGGGGGTCATCTTCGTCGTGTCCCTTCTGCCCCCTGCCTTGAGCTGGGCGCGAAACGGCGTCCCATCTTGATGGCTGTCGCGCAAGATCGCGTCGAAGATCCGGTGCGGGGCGTCGAGTGTCGTCACCTCGTTGTCGTCGCAGACGCCCGGCACGTCAGCGGGGAACCGGACGGCGATCAGCGGGAACTTCATCTTCCCGTCGCGGTACGCCTGGAGCAGCGCCGCCTCGAGGCGGTTTGCCTGCGACTGGACCGAGTCGAGCAACACGCACTCGACCGGCTTGTCGTCGATGAGCCGTTTCTCGGTGGCGTAGACGCCGCCGATGTAGGTCGGCGGGAACACCTTCGCCCCGGTGCCCCCGGCAGGCTGGAGCCTGATCCGCAAGCGCACGGCAGCCGCCGAGCCGCGCACGGCAGCCGCCGAGCCGCGCACGGCTTGCTCGAGGAGTTCCAGGGTCAGGGGCTTCACGTCTGTAGACATACTTCATCTCGGGTGGAAAAGTCGCGTTCGTATCAATGGTCGGGGTTGGGTCGCTACAATATCATTCCGAATCAGAGGCCGAAGTTCGACACTCTACGGAAGATTTCGCTAATCGCTCGAAATAATCTGGCGCGAGGTCGTCAATGATGCAGCCTGTTACAGTGTTCTGGGTTCGGGACTCAAGGAGGATTTCGTTGATGGTGATTTCGATTCTCGCCAGTACGTCGAGCAACTGCTTGACTGATGACCGATTCCTGTCCGGCTGGCCGTAACTCTGAGGCATTTTCTATCTCCAATACTAGACAAGGTAACTAACTCTTTCGACGATTGAATCGTATACAGCCCTACCACGCATGTCAAGGAGGTATTGCTGGGAGACCATGGAATTTGTCGAAAGCAAAATTGAAGCTCTAGAATTGGTGATAGATATGGATGCGAGATCGACCCTTTCCACGGCGACCACGAAAGTGGTCGCCGTGGCCACTTCCAGAACTCGATGGTCCCTCCTCTCGCCATTTCAGCTCTTGATGGAAATCTCCTCTTGACAGGATTCACCTCCGCGTCTATATGCCCACCCCACGCAACGGCTCGGGGGAGCATTCGCGGTCAACGCGGATGTGCTGTTCGAGGCGTCATGCCTCACAGAGAGTCGTTGTCCAGCATCGGGGGATGCCGGTCCTCGGAAGTTCCGAGGCCAGGGGGTTGGCTCGGAGCGGCGTCACACGTCCGCTCTGATCCGTCGTCCAGTCGAAGGAGCCAACCGGCTCTGGCAGGCAGGGGGAATTGTTATGAAACGAATCGCGGGAAGCATGCTACTGCTAGCCGGTCTCAGCGGTTGTATCTCGCCTTCTGGCAATAACGGCCAGGGGGAGAAGAAGACCGCAGACGCCAAATCAACGATCACGGTCCCGGCATCCAACGGGTTCGACGCGAATCCGAATGTGCCGATGAGTACCGCCTGGTCGCCGCACCCGACGGCGGGCCGCGAGCCGATGGCCGCCAAGATGGCCCCGTCGGGGGGTATGGTCGCGTCGTGTCCCGCGCCGGCTCCCGTGCAGAGCCCAATGTCACCAACGGGGCCAGTGCCTCCGCCCCCTCCTGCGATCTTGCAGGCGTCGGCGGTCTTGCCGGCGTCTCTCGTTCCCATGGTCACGACTCCGCCGAACGTGTCGAGTCCACCGGCCCTGTTCCCGGCCGGTGTGTCCGTCGCCACCATGCCTCGTTCGGACCTCGGCAAGGACCAGTCGGTGACGCCGGTCAGCGCCTCGCAGCCTGGCGACCTGCTGACGACCACCGCCAAACTCGACCCGACCACCCCGCCGCGTGACTTCACCCTCACGCCGGTCCCAGTGCCCGAAGTGGCACCGAAGAAGACGGCTGTGGCGGCCCCCCGGCCGATCAAGGTCGGCACGCCGCTCATGCGACTGGTCAACACGAAGCGGATCACGCTCAACTTCGAGGTCAAGGACGTCGGCCCCTCCGGCCTCGCCAACGTCGAACTGTGGTACACGCAGAACTGCCGCGACTGGAAGAAGTACGACGCCCCGACGAACTCCAAGGCCTACGTCGTCGAGGTCGATGAGGAGGGCATGTACGGCTTCACCCTGGTCGCCCGCAGCGGCCTGGGCCTGAGCAAGGAGCCGCCCGCGTCCGGCGACCAGCCGCAGGTGTGGACCATCGTCGATCTGACCCCGCCCGAGGTGCAGCTCACCGAGGTGACGCCCAACATCGACATCAAACAACCGCAGGTAACGATCGGCTGGAAGGCGTCGGACAAGAACTTCAGCCGCTCGCCGATCAGCCTCCTGTACAGTGAGACCGAGGCCGGCCCCTGGCGGGTGATCGCGGCCAACCTGGAGAACACCGGCAAGTTCACCTGGCAGATGCCGACCGGCACGCCGCCGAAGTTCATCGTCCGCGTCGAGGCGACCGACCTCGCGGGCAACATCTCCCGCGTCCAGTCGGCCAAGCCGCTACTGCTCGACAATTCGACGCCGACCGTGTTGATCACGAATGTCGAGGCCAATGCCAGCCAGTGATGATCCGAGACTGAGAATGAATGCCAACGGCCCCCGGCGGAAACGCTGGGGGCCGTTGGCGTTTCATCTCCAATGGATTCGCTGTCGATCCTTGAAATAAGATATGCACCATATAAGACGGATAGTAAGCTAGGTGAAGAGGGGCCACAGAGCTACGCGAAAACCGTGCCGAACGGGCCTTATGGATGCCCAGTGGGATAGCATCAACGAGTTACTTGATGCGCCCGCTGTAGAGAAACGATCGGCTCTCGCCAACGGGCAGCGCGAGAGGCCCGGCGAGCGCCCGGCAGAAGGATCGTCGGGAGATCATGTGCCTCGCTTGCTCCGTTTGGCGAACTCTTTGGCGACTGCGTCGCCGCTCATCGTGTTGAAGACGTGGCGCTTCTCGAGCCAGCCTCGCCGGGCGACATCGACGCCGAAGCGGAAGTTGGCCAGCCCCCCCGTGCTGTGAGCGTCGGGATTGATGACGAGCAGGACTCCCAGAGCTTTCGCGCGCTTGCAGTGGACCCAGTCGAGGTCGAGCCGGTGCGGGTCGGCGTTGATCTCGATCATGGTACCGCAGTCGGCCGCGGCCTGGAGGACGGCGTCGAGATCGACGTGGTAGCGGTTCCGCTTGAGCAGCAGCCGCCCCGTCGCGTGCCCCAACATGGTGACGCGCGGGTGGCGGACGGCGCGGACGATCCTCGCGGTCATCTCCTCGCGCGGCTGGTTGAAGAAGCTGTGGACGCTGGCGACGACGTAGTCGAACGTGGCGAGGAGGTCGTCGTCGTAGTCGAGGCTGCCGTCTTCGAGGATGTCGCACTCGGTGCCCTTGAAGATGTGGAAGCCCTTCATCTTCTTACGGACGGCGTCCACCTCTTTTTGCTGGGCGCGGACGCGGTCCGGTGTCAGGCCGTTGGCGACGGTGAGCGACTGCGAATGGTCGCCGAGGCCGAAATACTCGAACCCCAGCGCCTGCGCGGCGCGGGCCATCTCCTCGACGGTGTTCGCGCCGTCGCTGTACACCGTGTGGTTGTGGAAGACGCCCCGAATGTCGCCGACCTCGACGAGTTTCGGGAGCGTATGCCTCTCGGCGGCGTCCATCTCGCCGGTGTCCTCGCGCAGCTCCGGCGGGATAAAGTCGAGGCCCAGCGCGCGGAACAGGTCGGCCTCGGTCTTGCACGGGATGCTGTGGCCCTCGCCGGCCAACTCGTACTCGTTGAGCTTCAGATCGTGCTTGATCGCCCGCAGTCGCATGGCGATGCCGTGTTCCTTGCTCCCGGTGAAGTAGTGCTGCGCGAAGGGGAAATGGACATCGGGCACGACGCGAAGGTCGGCGTTCATCGTGATCCGCGTCCCCGAGGCCGTCACCCGCTGCACGACGACGCTCGACTTCGTCGGCCCATGCCCCGTTACCGTGATGACCCCCGGCAGCGAGACGAAGCGCTCCATGATCGGGCCGGGCGTATCGGAGCTTACGAGCAGATCGATGTCCTTGCACGTCTCCTTGCGTCGGCGGATGCTGCCGCACACCTCCATGCGAATGATGCCGGACGCTTCCCGCAGCCCGGCGACGATGCCGTCGGCGACCCACATCGCCTGGTCGAGGCGAACGCGGTTGCCGACTTCGCTGACGAACTTCAGCCCCTCCAGGATCTTCTCCTGCGTCTTGGCCCCGAAGCCCTTGAGCTTCGCGACCTGGCCCGACTCGCAGGCGATACGCAGCTTTTCGAGCGTGTCGATCTCGAGCGACTCGTGGATCGCCTTGACCTTCTTCGGCCCCAGGCCGGGGATGCGCAGCATCTCGACCAGCCCGGCGGGGATCTCCTCCTTCAGCTTGTCGTAGAACGGCAGGCTGCCCGTCGTGACGAGCGTCGTGATCTTCTCGCGGAGCGTCGCGCCGATACCCGGCACGTCGCCGAGTTCGCCCCGGCGGATGACCTCGCCGAGGTCTCCCTCGAGTTGCTGGACGGCCCGCGCGCCGTTGTGGTAGGCGTTCGTGCGGAAGCCGCTCTCGCCCTGGAGTTCCAGCAGCGTCCCTATCTCGGCCAGGATGGCCGACACCTGATCCTTGTCCATGTTGGCTCCTGATCGAAAAATGCGGCTAACCACAGAGGCACAGACTAGGGTTTAGGAGTTATTTTCCAGCCGTAAGTGATTACAGGACAATGATAAAGCGTTTGTTCAGTAAGCGTGGATCGACGCAAACTGCTTCGCTGAGGGCACGTTTTTCAAAGACTTGG
>JANXSH010000529.1 GCA_025356615.1 Planctomycetia bacterium
CGGGCTTGATGAGTAGTTCGCCCTTCAGCTCGTCGAACTTGCGTTGGGCGGCGAGGCCGTCCCAGATGTCCTTGCCGTCGGCGTAGGGGGCGTCGGCGTGCTTACGGCCGATGACGATGTCAGTGAAGCCGAAGTTCTGGCGATAGATGCCGTGCATGATCGCCTCCTTCGGACCGGCGTAGAACATCTTGATGTCCAGCCCGATGAGGTGGATGCGGTCGCCGATGGGGCAGCCGACCTTCTTCCACAACTCCTCGTCGCTGTCGCCCTCGCCGAGCGCCTTGGCGGCGATCAACGCTTGGTAGGTGCGCATGCGGGTGACGGCGTTCACGTCGTCGCCCTTGGTCTCGCCGACGAGCGGGTTGAGGACCGCGCCAGCGAAGTGGCCGTCGCGCGTCAGGCGCTCGAGGCCAGCGACGAGGGCGTATTCGTGCGCCCGGTGCAGCGGGTTGCGCGTCTGGAACGCCACGACGCGCTGGTAGCCCTTCTCGCGGAACATCGCCCGCGTCTGCTTCGGCGTCAGCACGAGGCCGCCGTATTCCGGGTGAGGCGTCTGGGGCAGGACGCGGACCTCGCCGCCGACGAGGAACTCGCGCGGGTCGCTCATCACCATCTGCCCGCCGGGGTGATCCGTGCGCGTCGTTTGGTAGACGCCCTCGACGTACTTCGCCTTGTCCCAGGGGAAGATGTCGCTGATCGTCAGCGACCCGACGCGCTCGCCGCCCGAAGTCGTGAGGGCGACCGTCTGGCCCGGCTTCAGCGTCTTGGCGAGGTCGGCGGCGACGGGGAACGAGAGCGGGATCGTCCAGGCGTATTTCTTGCCGACGGAGATCACGACTTCTTCGTCGAGGACGCGCTGGTACGTCGCCTGGTCCATCGGCCCGGTGAGTGGGCTGAGGCCGCCGTCGCCCATGCGGTAGAGCGTGGACAGGTCGGCGTCGGAAATCGGGAATGCGGTCCGCTGTGCCAGGTCGGCGCGGAACGCGGCCTGCTCGGAGGCGGGCACCATGCGGTCGATCAGCTCGGCTACACCGCCGTGAGGCGCGATCAGGTCGGACATCTCTTTCGTTCTCCTTAGATCTGGTACACCAGGGCATCTTTTTCTTGACTTCGCTGCAACAACTCCGCCAGGCTCAGCCGTTCGAGCAAGCGCTGCTCCTGCTTCTGGATGTCCATCCACACGTCGAGCAACACGACGACGGCGGGCGTTCGACTGTCCGCCTTCAGGGCCGACTGCGGGGCGATGGTCCGGTCCTCGATCGCGTTGATGATCGACGCGAGGGTGATCGTTTCCGGCGACCGGATCAGTTGATACCCCCCCGAGGCACCGCGCACGCTGCTCACCAGCCCGGCGGTCTTGAGCTGCAAAAGGATCTGCACGAGGAACCGCGGCGAGATCCCCTGCGCCTCCGCGATCGTGCGGATGCTCACCGGCTGCGGGTCGCGATGACTCGCGGCCAACTCCAGCATCGCGGCACAGGCATATTCCGCCTTGGCGGAGATTCGCATGGGGGGTTCACTCGGTTGACGTTCTTGTAGGGTGGGTCGAGCGGAGCGAGGCCCACCGGCACTTCCGCGACAGCGTCATTCAGGGGAGAGGCGACACGCAACTGGTGGGCCTCGCGTTGCTCGACCCACCCTACGGGTCCAATGGGTCCATGTGTCAAATCCCGCCGCCGTCGTTGACTTCGATGACGTGCAGGCCGCACTCCTTTTTCGTCGTCCCCGCCCATCGTCCCTGGCGCTCGTCTCCCCCCTCCCCTGCCGGCGCGGTGCAGGGGCGGCAGCCGATGCTCGGGTATCCCAAATCGTGCAGAGGGTTGTAGGGGATGTCGTTGTCGAGGATGAGCCGCCACACGTCGCTCTTGGTCCAGTTTAGCAGCGGGTTGACCTTCACGAGGCGGAACTTCGCGTCCCACTGCACGACCCCTGCCTTGGCCCGGTGTTCGGTCTGGTCCTTGCGGATGGCGCTGATCCAGGCGGTGTACCCCTCGACGGCCCGACGAAGAGGGAGGATCTTTCGATCGTGGCAGCACTGATCGGGCCGGATCCGGTAGAGCGGTCCGCCGTGTTCGGCTTCGTACTCCTCGACGGTCAGCTCGGGGCGGACGTACTCGACGGCGATGCCGTAGCGTGCGAGCAACCTCTCGCGGAGGTGCAACGTCTCGTCGAACTGGTAGCCCGTGTCGAGGTTGAAGATACGCACGGTGGGGTCGATCCTGGCGAGCATGTGGATGATGCAACATCCCTCGGCCCCGAAGGCGGTCGCCATCGTCAGCCCGCGCCCGAATTTCGTCGTCGCCCAGCGCAACACCTCTTCGGCGCTCGCCGACTCCAGTTCCGCATTCGCCCGCGCGATCTCCTCCGCCGTCATGACCAGACTCGTCATCTCACAAGCTCCTCCTGGGTATACGGATGATTATGAACATAATGATGATTTCGTCAAGGCCAACTAACCGCCGAGTCAAAGAGGGCACATCGGAATACACAGAAGGAAGTCAGACTCAACAGGAATGGGAGGTCGCCTTCATGGGAAACGCGAAGCGAGCGGTGATCCTACTGTCCGGCGGACTCGACTCCGCCACCGTCCTGGCCGTCGCCCGTCGTGAAGGGTTCGCTTGCCATGCCCTGAGCATCGCGTATGGCCAGCGCCATGCCGTCGAGTTGGTCGCCGCCCGAAAAGTGGCCGCCGCACTCGGGGTCGCCGAGCATCGCGAGATGCACCTCGACTTGCGCGCGCTGGGCGGCTCCGCCTTGACCGCCGACCTGCCGGTGCCCGTCGATCGCACGGATGGAGAGATGAGTCAAGGCATCCCGATCACTTATGTCCCGGCGAGGAATACGGTCTTTCTCTCCCTCGCGCTGGCCTACGCCGAGGTGATCGGCGCGTTCGATCTGTTCATCGGGGTTAACGCGGTCGATTTTTCGGGCTACCCGGACTGTCGGCCCGAGTTCATCGCGGCGTTTCGCACGGTCGCGAACCTGGCGACGAAGGCGGGCGTGGAGGGGGGGCGATTCGACATCCACACGCCGCTGATCGACCTGCCGAAGGCCGACATCATTCGCCTCGGCGTCTCGCTCGGGGTGGACTACGGCTTGACGCACAGCTGCTACGCCCCCACCCCAGAGGGTCTGGCTTGTGGCCGATGCGACTCGTGTCGGATCCGCGCAGCCGGCTTCGCTGCGGCTGGCGTGCCGGACCCGACGCGGTATCCTGAATAGTTGACAGTTGACAGTTGTCAGAGTCGAGTTGAGAGTTGTCAGAACCTACTGACAACTGACAACTGATAACTATTCCAGAGGGGCGTATGCGGATCGCGGAAATCTTCCACTCCATCCAGGGCGAGGGCTTGCTCGTCGGCGTCCCGTCGGCGTTCGTCCGCACGACGGGATGTAACCTTCGGTGCCATTGGTGCGATTCGCCCTACACTTCATGGGAGCCGACCGGCGAGGCCCTGTCGGTCGAGGAGATCCTGGCCCGCGTTCGCGCGTTCCACTGTCGCCATGTCGTCGTCACGGGCGGCGAACCGCTCCTGATCCCCGAAGTCGTGCCACTCTGCGCCGCCCTCCGGCGGGCGGGGCATTATGTCACGATCGAGACGGCGGGTACGGTCTTTCGGCCCGTCGAGTGTGACCTCGTCAGCCTCAGCCCGAAGCTCAGTAACTCGACTCCGCACGTCCGCGAGGGGGGCCGATTCGCCCTGCGTCACGAGCAGCTGCGCCTCCAGCCGGAGGTCATCCGCCGATTGCTCGACCTCGCGGAGTATCAATTGAAGTTCGTCATCGACCGGCCCGAGGATCTCGACGAGGTACACGCCCTGCTGGCGCTGTTGCCCCCCGTCCCGGCGGATCGCGTCCTCCTCATGCCCCAGGGCGTAGCGAGGGACGAACTCGACCGGCGGAGCGCGTGGCTCGCCGAGTTGTGCAAGCGCCACGGCTTCCGCTTCTGCACACGGCTGCACATCGAACTCTACGGCAACCGTCGGGGGACGTGAGCGACTTCGGCTCACGACGCCTGGCGGTGGGGCGCGCTGAGCGATTTCAAGATGCTCTGCACATGGCTGGAGCCACCCAGACCCGAGTCTACGGTGAGGTCCACGATGAAGTGGAACCCGCCGATGCGGATACGGTCGTCCTGCTCCAGGGGAGCCTGGAGGACTTGCTCGCCGTTGACCTGGATGCCGTTGAGGCTGTTCAGGTCCATGATCTGCCACCCCCCCTCGAGGAACAAGAGTCGGCAGTGCCGTCGGCTCACGTCGGGCAACGGCAGGCGGATGTCGGCCTCGGTGTGCCGACCGATGACCGTGTCCGGGCGCGTAACCTCGATGACCGTTGCCGTGGACTCGAGGACCAGGCGGAGCGGGAGGAAGGAGGGTGGCGGTTGCTCTTCGGAGTGGAGATGCAGGAACGGACCGATGGACGGAGAGCCTTCGGCCTCCGCGTGGGAGATTGGGTGATCCATTTCGGAGGAGATCCTGTTCCGGTGGGAGGGATCGATCGCTGTTCCACCCTGCTGATGAGCTAGTCCTATACCAGAACGCGCCATCGGGAATAAAGAGGAGTCCGCGCCGTCGGGAGAGGCGAGAGCATGGCGATTGCAATCGCCGGGCTTGGGAGCCCCTCTAACCATCCCAGCGCCAACGGTGGGTCGTGCCGTCCCTGCCGTGAGCGCCGGAAAGTCTTCCGGCGCTCGCCGACCGGATCGATCAGCAAAGTCCGACGAAACGGGCGACTCGCCCCACTCTTCGCAGGTTTCGCCCCAATCCAAGTTTACCTCAGCCCCGCAATCGCGCACAGTTAGTTCATCAGCGAGGCTGTCGCCGCTTCCGGATTTTGCCACAGGCTGCGCGGCATTCTCATCTTGGACAGGAGAACTACATGAGGCCATTGGTTGCGATCGTACCGATCGTCGCCCTCTTGGGACTGGCGACCCCGGCGATGGCATCGCATTGCGGGGCGTGCCGCTACCCAGTGTATGCCGCCCCCCGAGAGCAGTGCTGCCCCCCGGTAGTCCAGCACCGGATCTGCTACCAGACGATCGTGGAGGAGACGCCTGTCGTCTGCTATCGACCCGTCTACCGAACTGTCATGAAGGAATGCCGGTATACCACCTGCAAGCCGTTCTACGAGCATTACACTCGTCAGGAATGCTACACGGTCAACCGCCCGGTGGTCGAGGAGCATGACGTGTGCCGAACGGTTTGCACGATGAAGCCCGTGCAGATGCAAGGGTCTCGTCAATGCGTGCAGACCACCTACAAGCAGGTCGTGAACGAGTACCAGGTGCCGATCCGTTGGTGTACCCAACACCCGGTGTATCAGACGCACCAGCGCGACATCTGCTACACGGTCTACAAGCCCGTAGTGCAGACGTACCAGGTGCCGGTCCGCTGGTGCACCTACCACCCGGTCCAACAGCAGCATCAACGGGTGGAGTGCTACACGGTCTACAAGCCGATGGTGCGGACCTACCAGGTGCCGTGCTACTACCAGACGTGCAAGCCGGTCTACCAGACTTGCTGCCGCACGGAGTGCTACACCGTCCAACGTCCGGTGATGAGGACGTACCAATACCCTGTGCGATGGTGTACCTATCAGCAGGTCAAGCAAAACCATGTGCAGAACCAATGCTACACGGTCTACAAGCCGGTGACGACGACGTATCAGGTGCCGGTCTACAGCTGCTCCTACACGCCGTTCACCAAGCAGCACGTCCGCGAGGAGTGCTACACCGTGAACCGCCCGGTCACGCAGGAGTATCAGGTTCCGGTGTGCTACACCACTTGCAAGCCGGTGACGGAACACTTCACGCGTAACGTCCAGCAGTGGCACTGCAAGCAGGTCGTCGAGAAGCACCCGTATACCTACCAGACTTGCAAGATGGAGCCGGTCACGCGCATGGTGCCGGTCTGCGTGCAGACGGGTTGCTATCAGACCGAGCAAGTCTATGTGCCCGGTCCGATCGTCTATCGGTCCGAGCAGATGCCGGGCAAGTGGCACGTCGATCCCTGCAACTGCAAGTCGTACTACTGCCCCGGCCCGGTCGTCTGCTGCCCGGTGCAGTGCCCCGGCAAGACGGTCTGCCGACAAGTGTGGGTGCCGAGGACCGAGACGAAGCTGGTGCCCTGCACCACCTGCGTCCCCCGGATCGAGACGCACACGGCCATCGCGACCACCTGCCGCAGCGTGCCGTATTGCACGACGCATCCGGTGTGCTACTCGCAGACGCGCATGGTGCAGGAGCAGCACGTGAAGATGGTCACGCAGCGGCGTTGCTACACGGTGCCCGAGGTGAAGACCCGCAAGGTCTGCTTCACCACCTGCCACTACCAGCGGAACGTCCACTGCCAGATGGTGACGCGCTGCAACACCTGCATGGTGCCCGAGGTGAAGACGCGGCAGGTGTGCTACACCACCTGCCACCTCGTCCGCCAGGACCATTGCAAGATGGTGACGTGCCAGAAGTGCGAATATGTGCCGGAAGTGAAGACGCGCCAGGTGCCGTACACGGTCTGCCGGATGGTCAGTGAGACGCACTGCCAGATGCAGACCCGCCAGCAGCACTACTGCGTCCCCGAGGTGAAGACCCGGAAGGTCTGCTGGACGACGTGCCACTCGGTCCGCCAGGACCACTGCAAGATGGTCTGCCACCAGAAGTGCTACCAGGTGCCCGAGGTGAAGGTCCGCAAGGAGTGCTACACGACCTGCCACATGGTCACGCAACAGCACTGCAAGATGGTCACATGCAGGAAGTGCTACACGGTGCCGCAGCAGCACACGGTCTGCGTGCCGTTCACCTACACGAAGTGGGTGCCGCAACACCACCAGGTCGTCGAGAAGGTGCGGACGTGCCGCTACGTCCCCGAGGTGAAGGTGTGCCAGGTGCCGTGCGTCCGCTGCCGGATGGTCTCGGAAGAGTGCGTCCAGATGGTGCCGACGACGGTCTGCACCCACGAGCCGTACTGCACGACGGTCCGCCGCTGCCGGGTCGTCCCGGTGCAGGTGCCCGAGCCGCCGTGCTGCGGCCCGGTGTCGAGCATGAGCCACAGCGAATGGTTCGCCCGCACGGTGAACAAGGCGCAGACGCAGGATGTGGTCGTCCAGGCGAAGTAGGCGAGCGGGGCGTGTGAACGCCCTGTTCCTAGAGGCGAGCGGGGCGTGTGAATGTTTGGGGGATGATCCC
>JANXSH010001025.1 GCA_025356615.1 Planctomycetia bacterium
CCAAGGAGACTAGCAAGAAGGTGTCCGGCACCGGCGAAGTGCGCGTCTATCTCCCGCCCTACCCCGGCAAGGGCGAGTCGCCCACGACCCCGATCGAGGCCATCGACGCCATTCTCGCCGACCTGAAGGCGCACGAAGCACCCGGAAAGAAGCCTACTCTACCCCTCTGCTATGGCGGTTGGATGCCGTTGGGACTGGACGAGGAGTATGGCCGGAAGTACGCCTCCCTCTACTCGGCACTCGGCTTCCGCTCGCTACACCCGGCCCTGACCGGTCCCAAGGTGATGGAGAACCTGAAGGCCGTCGGCATCGAGCCGACGCGGAGTTGGGCGGTCACGGAATACCGCAACCCGCCGACCCGTTTGAACATCGAGAGGGCGAGCCTGGCACTCAAACGCACAGGACTAGGCAACCAACTCCGCTTCTTCGACTACGGCGACGAGATCGGCTTCGGCGAGTGGATGACCATGCTCCTCACCGAGGATCTGGCGCGGGCGCGCGAGGTCGGCAAGAAGTATTCCGAGAAACAACTCCTCACCGAGCGCTGGATCACCTGGCTGAAGGCCAATCGCCCGGAGAACCGGCTCGAAGACTACTGGCTCCCCCGCTGGGGGCCGATCACGCCGTCGGGCTTTCGCCCCGACAGCAGCGCCGAGGCCGCGCGCCTCAACCCGCGCCTCTACGTCGATTCGCTGATCTTCTACGAGGACAGCGTCATCCGCTTCGCCGCCGGTGGCGCTCGGGGGGTTCGCGCCGCGTTCGGCGACGAGGTGCTGTGCGGGGCGAACTACTCGTGCCACCCCTTCTACTACCCCTCCGGCACGATGTACATCAAATGGTTCCGTGGCGGCGCGGCAGACCTGGGCCGACACAGCGAAACCTTTTGGCAGGCGGCACAACTCGGGCCGATGGTCAACGGCTACGTCGCCGAGCATTTCATGGCCGGGATGCGCGACAACCCGCGCGCCGTCCTGCGCCAGTACACCATGCCGCACGCGCCGGGGAACACCGACGCGAACTTCCTCCGCTCCGCCTACACGCACCTGGCGCACGGCGCGACGATGCTCGACTTCTTCGGCGTCGGCCTGAACGAGAGTTTCTCGGAGAACCACATCGACCACCGCGCGAGGAGCCGGTTCCGCGCCGTCCGAGATGTCACGCACGCCGTCGGCTTCGTCGAAGACTTGTTACCCACATCGCGCCCGGTCCGCTCGGAAGTCGCGCTGCTCGTCAGCGAGAGTACCGAGCGCTGGGACAACGCCGGGATCGCCACGGACCGCGCGGGCGTCGCCCCCTTGGGCGAGGACTTCCGCAAGACGCGCCTGCACTTCCACCTCGAGCGACTCGGCGTCTGGAAGGCGCTGACCTTTCAAGGCGTCTCGCCGGACCTCATTACCGAGGGCGACATCATCGCGGGCAAGCTGGACGGCTACAAACTCGCCGTCGTGGTGGGCGACCACTGGGCGAAGGGGACCGTGCCCGCGCTCGAGAAATGGGTGAAGGCCGGCGGCGTCGTCCTCGGGACCGCCGCCTCGGGGCAGCGCGATAGCTATGGGAAGGTGTCATCCGAATGGCATCGGCTCGCAGGTCTGTCGAAGGTGGTCTCGGAGACGAAAACAACCTTCCTCCGCCCTCGGCAGGAATTGCCGTACCTCGCCCCGCTCGAGTCGATCACCTGGGCGAAGCGATCGATGCCAGTCCTGACGACGCGAGAGCGCCTCGTCGCGGCGAAAGACGTGATGGTCCGGGCAAAATTCGACGACGGCAGCCCGGCATGGACCGAGCGTCCCCTCGGCAAGGGCCGTGTCCTCTACGTCGCCGCTCACCCCGGACTCGCCTACCTCTGGTCCGCCACTCAACCGGCGAAAGTGCCCGATCGCGGGCCGGGCACGCATACCATCCCGACGCGCTGGGACGAAGGCGCGTCGGCGCTGATCGCCTCCGCTGTCGAGAAAGCCGGCGCGACCGGACACGTCCGCCCCGGCGCGGGTGAACTGCTGGACGCGCGCCTGTTGGAGTCGCCGAAGGGGTACATCCTTCCGATCGCGAACTACAACGCGAAGGTCGGGGGCAAGGCGACCTTATCGGTCCGCACGAAGCGTCCGGTGAAGCGCGTCGTCAGCGCCCATCACGGCGTCCTGCCCACCAACAAGGACGCCGAGGGACGACTCACGATCACGATTCCTGAGCTGGGATACGGGGACGTATTGCGGCTCGAGGTGGGGGAGGAGTAAGAGGCTAGGCTAAGGACGGGACAGCCTCATTCCATCGTTTAAACGCAATACCGTTGAGCGAAGCTCGACGGTCATGTTTTTTACGCCGAAGGCGTTACACAACAAAGCCCAGGGTCGCTCGCGCAGCGAGCGCACCCTGGGTACGCGGACTACAACCGTGTTTCACCGCATGGTCTCACCCGAAATATCTCGATCGGGGTGCGCCCCCGGTGTACCGATTCTTCGCCGTTCCCCAGGGTGCGCTCGCTGCGCTCACGACCCTGGGCTTTGTTGTGTAACGCCTTCGGCGTAAAAACCATGACCGACGGGCTTCGTTCGACGGTCTTGTGTTTAGCCGCAGAGCGGAG
>JANXSH010000534.1 GCA_025356615.1 Planctomycetia bacterium
CAGGATCGCCGAGATCAGCGTCCCCGCGTGGCCGATGCCGATCCACCACACGAAGTTGACGATCGCGAAGCCCCAGCCCACGGGCGAGTTGACGCCCCAGATGCCTGTGCCCTCGAGCAGCAAATAGCCGATGGCGTTGAACAACACCATGACGAGCAGGAACGACAGCGCGAACCCCACTAGCCAGCGTTTCGGCGAGCGCTTCTCCTGCACGATCGCGCTGATCTTGTCGGTGACGGTGCCGAAGGTGTGGCCGGGGGCGATGATCGGCCTGTCTTCCAGCGGGGTCATCGTGGGCGGTGTCATGACCTCTTCGCCTCCAGCGCGGGGTTGGGGTTGCGCAGGCCCGCCAGGTAGGCGACGCGCGGCCGGGTGCCGAGTTCGCCGAGCAGGTCGTAGCGCAAGTTGGACTCGTGCAGCGCGTGGACTCGGCTCTTCGTGTCGTTGAGGTCGCCGAAGACGATCGCCTGGGCGGGGCACGCGGATTGACAAGCGCTGACCACCTCGCCGTCGTGGATGTAGGCCACGTCCTTACCCTGATCCTTCCGACCGTCGGGATCCTTGCGCGTCTTGTCCGAGGGCCAAGTCTTGCCGTGGAGCGCCTCGTAGTCCTGCTCGTCGAGTAACTCCTTGGCCGACTCGATGCGGGCGTAGGCGATGCGCTGGATGCAGAAGGTACACTTCTCCATGACGCCGCGCGTCCGCACGGTAACGTCGGGGTTGTAGGCGAGTTTCAGGCTCGGCGTGTGGTAGTCGCTGTATTGCAGGAAGTTGAAGCGACGCACCTTGTAGGGGCAGTTGTTCGCGCAATACCGGGTGCCGACGCAGCGGTTGTAGACCATGTCGTTGGTCCCCTCGTCGCCGTGGACGGTCGCCTCGACGGGGCAGACTAACTCGCAGGGGGCCTTCTCGCAGTGCTGGCACATCAACGGCATGAAGTGGACGCGGAGTTCGTCCTCAGGCTCCGGCGCGCCGGGCTGGCCGTCGCCCCTCGTCTCGAAGTAGCGGTCGATCCGCAGCCAGTGCATGTGCCTGCCGCGCGTCGTCTCCTCCTTGCCGACGACGGGGACGTTGTTCTCCGCCTGGCACGCGACGACACACGAGGCGCACCCCGTGCAGGCCGACATATCGACCGCCATGCCCCACTTGTAGCCGGTGTACACGTCCACGGGCAAGAGGGTGGGCAGAGCCGTCCGTTTCTCCTTCCCCGAGGCGTCGTGAGGGACGCCGGGACTGTGATCGTGCTTGGTCGCGAATTTGGGGTCTTTCTTGTACCCCTCACTAGTATTGGAGCGCACGATGTCGCGGCCGTCCATCGTGTAGTGGCCCTGGATGCAGGCCATCGTGAAGGTTTTGGACGGGATCCTGGACGGCGGGGCGATGCCGGTAAAGAACCAGGCGGCCCGCGAGTCGCGCACTCGGTTGGCATCGAAGCCGAGGTTCGACCCGACCTTGCCGGCGAACGCCCGACCGTAGCCCAGGTGGAGAGTGAACGCGCCGTCGGCGTGGCCGGGCACGATCCAGATGGCGACCCGGTCGAGCGTCCGCGTCCCGACTTTCAGCGATACGACATCGACGATCGAGTCGCCGTGTTCGCCGCCCTTATAGCCACCCACTTTTACTCCGACGCCGAGTTCCGTTGCCGTCGTCGGACTCATCATCAGCGCGTTGTCCCAGGTCAAGCGCGTGATCGGGCGAGGCGTTTCCTGTAGCCAGCCGTTGTTCGCGAATCGACCGTCATAGACGAATGGTTCCGGCGCGATCGATAGCTCATACCCTTTCCCCGTTGCCTGACTGGGGCTCATCTTCGGATCGCTCATCAACTCGGCACGAGCCACGGGGACCATCGTCTTCCACTTCGTCCCGGCGACGACGCCATCATGGAGCGACTGCTGCCAGAACGTGTCGAATTTCGCATGACGCTGGGCGCGCCAGTAGGCCTGGACGAGTTCCATCGCCGATCGGCTATCGTAATCGCCAGGCGTTTTCGACAACGGCGTCAGCCCCGCGATGATTTCATGGGCGGACCTGGCTCCGTAGAGCGGTGCGATGAGCGGTTGGACGATCGAGGCAGTGCCATCGAAGGCGACGCTGTCGCTCCACTGCTCGAGGAAATGCGTCTCGGGAATGTGCCAGTGGCAGACGCGGGCCGTCTCGTCGAACATCTGGCCGAGGTGGACCGCGAGCCACTCCTCGCGAGGCTTCTTCAACTGGCGTGTCAGGATCGCCCCGAGGGGCCGATCCGCCGGCGCGGTCGCGACAGGGTTGCCGCCCAGGACGAGGAGCGTGTGGACCTCGTTGGCGTTGATCGCCGAGACGAGCGCCTCGAGGTCCGCCATGCTGCCGTTCGCGGACGAGGGGATCGGTTCGGTGAACAAGACAGTTCGCCCGACATTACCAAGTTTCTGATTGATCGTGTGTCCCAGCGCGTGGACCGCTGGCGGTTGCCCTTCGCCGATGCGGATTAGCGTCGTGCCTGAAGGCTTGGTGAGGAGATCCTTCGCGACCGCCTCGACGTATTCTTCTTCCTTCGCCCCGAGCGGTATGCGGACGACTCCCGCGATGCCGAGCCGATGGGCTAACCCCCGCGCGACCGGCTCGATTCGGCTGGGCGGAACCGCGAGCCGGTTGTCGGCGGCGGCACCCGTGGCGGTCATGTTCGTCTCGAAGACGTACAGCCGATTCATCCCCCTCGTCCCGCCACCCTCTCGTCGGCGCGAGGCGAAGGCCCGCGTATCGACGACCTGAGTCGGCCCGCCGCCGAGGATGTCGGCGTCGAGGCAGACGACGACATCGGCCTTTTCGAGGTCGAAATAGCTGTGGTACGCCTTCACGAAGGCGAGCCGAGCGCCGGCGTCGAGGTTGTCTCGGTGGACCGCCTCGTATTGGAACCACTTCGCCTGGGGGTAAGCCTTCAGGAACCGCTCCTTCTGCCCGATCAGGGTCGGCGAGCCGAGGATGTCGCTGACGATGGCGACGCCCTTGCCATCAGCCCGGAGGCGGAGGCGGACCTCGTCCATCGCCTCGCCGAACGAGCGCGGCTGGCCGCGAAACTGCACGGCCCTGGACCGATCGGGGTCGTAGAGCCCGAGGAGGGCGGCCTGTTGGATCGCGGTCGTCGCCCCGAGGCTCGCGGGGTGTTGCGGGTTGCCCTCGAGTTTGGTCGGCCGGCCCTCGTGGCTCTCGACGAGGAGGCCGGCCGAGAAGCCGCCGAGCGCCATTGCCGTGGCGTAGTAGAGTGGCTTGCCGAGGAGGAGGTTTTCGGGCTGGCGGACGTAAGGCATGATGATGCCGGGCGGCGGACGACACCCGGCGAGGCCCGCCAGCGCCAGCGACGCGCCCATGAGGGTGAGGAATCGGCGGCGCGACATCGGGTCGTTCCACTCGCCCGCGTGGGCCGGGAACTCGCGCTCGACCATCTCGCGGACGCGCGGATCCTCGGCCAGCTCCTCCAGGCTCTGCCAGTAGCGCTTGCCCTGCTCGACGCTGAGGCGGTCGCGCAGAACTTCGGGGTCGATCGGGGTTCGCTTCATGGTTCCTCTGTCGTAGGGTGGGTCGAGCGGAGCGAGGCCCACCAGCACTTCACTGGCTTCACCCCTATTCCTTGACAC
>JANXSH010001072.1 GCA_025356615.1 Planctomycetia bacterium
GCGATCGTGGCGTTCCGGACTTCTGACCATCCTGTGCCTGTCTTTCGCTTGTCCCGCGACGTACTTCATGGGACGTTGGGGCGGGCAGTCTCTCGGGCACAACAGCGATGTCGTTGCTCTGCCTCCCGCCTCGCCCGCTCCTGGGCTATTCATCGACCCGGCGGATCTGAATCTGGGCGAGATTTGGGAAGACCCCGAAACCACCACAACCATCTCGTTGCGTAACACGAGCGACAGCGCCATCTCCGTTAGCAGTTTTGGGACATCCTGCACCTGCTCCGGGATCGAACCTGCGTCTGTGGTGGTGCCGGCACGAGGCTCCGTCCCACTGCGAGTGAAGATGGATCTCACGCACCGCCTTCCGCACCTCTGCGGGCTGGAACGACGGCCCTTCTCCCTGGCCATCCATCCGATGGTCCTTCAGGCAGGAGTCGCTCCCAACGGCTGGGAATTAAAAGGCGTCATCCGCAGTCGAGTCGCCCTGAGCGCCTTGCGTGTCGAATTCGGTGATCGCTGCACTCGCGGCGGTACGCCTGTGACACGCAAAGTAAGAGCGACGGCTTTTCAAGCGCTGGCAACTCTGGAATTGACTGCCCGAACCCAACAAGCACAGGTTCAGGTCACGCCGGTTGCAGGGATGTCGGGCGAGTACGAAATCAGCATTACGCCCGACCCGAAGCTCAAAGTAGGGCCGTTCCAGTTCGATATCCCCCTCACCGCCGTGTTGCCCGATGACGTTCGCTATCGTTGTGCGACGATCGAGGTGTTCGGTCAGATGCAGCCCTCCACGCGCATCGTGCCTAGCATCGTCTTGCTCGGAGAACACGCCGATGGCGCGGAGGCGACGGCAGAAGTGTGCGTCCGATTCCCGGATCCATCGGGCTGGGCCGTAGATACAGTCATCGTTGCCTCCCCGCACTTGACCGCAACTCCCTGCAAATCGTTCGAGGATGGTGCGTTGCGCTATCGCCTCGTCCAAAAGATTACGGGACGTGGCGATCAAGTGAACAAAGTGAAATTCCTCGTCGGGAAGCCGGGGAGTGTTCAGGAATCCGTCGAGATGGAAGTTCGCTACCACGGTGCGGTTGCCAAGAGTCGGTAACAAGGAGCCAAGGATGTCCAAATTCTCGTGGATCGCGTGTTGCCTCTCGGCCATCTCGCTCGGCGGCCCGTCGCTGCACGCACAATCAACTCCCGACAAAGCTGCGGCCATCGAGAAGGTTCTCGTTGATTGGAAGCACCGGCACGATCGCTTCAAGAGCGTCCGGTACGTCATTACCGGACTGACCGAGAAGAAAAATCTGCCTGCGGGATCCAAGGTGCCCGCTGTGCGGCCGGCCAAGTTCGTCATCCTGCTCGACTTGGTCAAGGGGCGTGTCCGAATCGAGAAAAATCAAAGCGGATTTGCTGCCTCAGGGGATCGGTACATCCCCGGTGTGTCGGTCATTGCTTACGACGGGAAGTCTGAACAAACGAACGTCGATCGCGTATTATGCGAGCTCGGACCAACTAATCCTGATATCTGTATTACGAAAGGAGCTTTGCCCCAGTCTACGATCCAAAGTGAACTCTGGCCCCTACTTTGTGTTCATGGCATCGTGCCCACAGTCAATAAGCCGGCGAGGATGGATCAGTTGCCAACCCGGCATACCGCCGAGGAGTTCGACAGTCGAGGCGAAGTCAACCAGGCGGGGAGTCGCTGCCTGGTTCTCCGGACCGATCCCGTCGCTTCAACCCCGTTCCTGGTGGACGAGTTCTGGATCGACCCTGCCAAGGAGAGCGCGATCATTCGGCAAGTCTACTGGGGCGGGAAAACCCCGTGGTTTCGATTTGATATGGCGTATCAGAAGTCGAAAGATGGATGGATGCTCGCTTCCTGGACTTGGGCTCATACAAGCGAACGCCTCGTCGAGGTCTCTCGATTCACCGTCGAGAGTATGGAGATCGACCCCGCAATCACCGATGCGGATTTCATCCTCCCCATCGCGCCGGGGTCGATCGTCTCCGTCTCGAACTATCCCGTGCCGGGTCAGGGGCTTGATCCGAACAAGCCGGCCACGGGGAAATTCAGGGTGGATTCGGCTGGCAAGTGGATACCTCTCGACGAGGCAACAGGGTTCACAACAGGCGACGGCCTCCAACTCGCACCAGAGTCAGCGAACCGTCATTGGTTGTGGTGGGGCGGAGGTGTTCTCGCCGGAGTCGTCGGGATTGCTACGGTAGTAGTTCGATATCGGCGAAGGAATCGCCGAATTTCCTAGCTGCTAGCACGAGGACACGGACGTTAGCTAGCGAAACGTTGATGGAGATTTCCGACATGGTGAATCTGAAGTTAATCTTTGCGTCATGCCTCCTGTTTGGGTTCCTGGGCTTGACCCAGTACCCTGGGAAGACCAAGGCTGCCGACCCGAACGCCTGTCCGCAGTACGCTTGCAAGAACGTCGCCTTCTGGTGGACGGGCGACGCGAAGACGATCAACGCGGCCTTCGATCCTGGTACGACCAACCCTACCACCCAGGGCTGGGTTAAAGTCTTCGCCACCCAGTCAAGCTATGACGCTCCGACCGCGAAAACTGGAAATACATACGATCTAAACACCTTCATCGCGTGCACTCCGACGTGCGGCAAGGATAAGAACGGCGTCTGGCAGGCATGGCAAGAGGTTGCGCCGAGTGGCGCCTCTACGGTGAACACGAAAGGTGAAACCCAATACACTTGCAAGTATCTGGGGAAGACGGGCCCTACGGTAGCGAATCCGGTCAATATCAATGGAATTTTGAAAAACACGCTACCAGGTTATGTCTCGGAGTGATCGTTCATCACAACGAGGCCCGTATCGGGCAAGATGTTCTCAGGCGGTTTTCGTGGCTGGCCCCTCGGGTTCCTCGCACAACCGAGGGGCCAGCCTGTTGCATGTCAAAGCCCTGAACCCAAGCGGAGATCGTCGCATGAAACTCGACCCAGCTTTCCGTAAAGGGATGACCCTGATCGAACTCATCGTGGTCGTGGCGATCATCGCGATCCTCATTGGCCTGACCTTGCCGGCTGTTCTCATGGCGCGGGCATCGGCCTCCCGGATGCAGTGTTCCAACAACCTTCGGCAGATCGGCCTCGGCCTGTCGAACTACCACGCCGCAGGCGGGCAGTTGCCTCCAGGGGTTCGGTTCGGGTCGGACGAACCTCTTCCCTCCCTGAGTTGGTTGGCCCGAATCCTGCCCTTCGTCGAACAGGATGCGCTCTGGAAGGAGACCACGGCGGCATTCGCGATCACGAAACAAGTGACCGCTACGCCCCATCCCCTAGCGACCGTCGTTCGCCTCTACGGGTGCCCAGCCGATGGTCGGGTCGGGACGGCGATGGTGACGCGGGGGAAATTCCCTGTCGCTCTTACTTCCTATCTGGGCGTCTCCGGGAAAAACGGCGGCGCGAAAGACGGAATCCTCTACAACAACTCGACCATCCGCTTTACCGACATCATCGACGGCACGAGCAATACCCTCATGGTCGGGGAGCGGCCCCCGAGCAAAGACCTGTGGTTCGGCTGGTGGTATGCCGGCATCGGGACGGGCAACGGGACCGCCGACATGGTCCTCGGGGTTCGAGAGCCAAGCCCTGCCCCTGACGCCTACATCCCCGACTGCGGGGGATTGCCTCTCCACTTCGGCCCCGGTCGGATCGACAATATGTGCGATGCCTTCCATTACTGGAGCCAACATCCGGGCGGAGCGAACTTCCTGTACGCAGACGGCTCGGTGCGATTCCTGCCCTATTCCGCCGATTCTGTGATGCCCGCGCTCGCGAGTCGGGCCGGCGGCGAGGTTGTCGATATGCCCTGACAGGCGCTACAACTGCTTCTCCGCGATCTCCAGCGCCCGCAGCAGCCCCCGCGCCTTGTTCATCGTCTCCTCGTACTCGCTCGCCGGGACGCTGTCGGCGACGATGCCGGCCCCGGCCTGGAGGTACGCGGTCTGGCCCTTGAGGACCATCGTCCGCAGGGCGATGCAGGTGTCCATGTTGCCGCTGAAATCGACGTAGCCGACCGCCCCGCCATAGGGGCCGCGTCGGTGCGGCTCGATCTCGTCGATGATCTCCATCGCGCGGATCTTCGGCGCGCCGCTGAGCGTCCCCGCCGGGAGGCACGCCCTCAGCGCATCGAACGAGGTCATGCCTTCCTTGAGTCGGCCCGTCACGGTGCTGCACAGGTGCATGACGTGGCTGTAGCGCTCGACGGTCAGCACGTCGCTGAGTTCGACGCTGCCGTACCGCGCGATCCGGCCCACGTCGTTGCGGCCCAGGTCCACGAGCATGATGTGTTCGGCGCGCTCCTTGAGGTCGGCGAGGAGTTCCGCCGCGAGGAGGGCGTCTTCCTCTTCGGTCTTGCCGCGCCGGCGTGTTCCCGCGAGGGGGCGGATGAGCACCTCGTCGCCCTCGACCCGGCACATGACCTCGGGAGAGGAGCCGATCAGGGTCGCCGCGCCGGAGCGCAGGTAGAAGAGGAAGGGGCTGGGGTTGACGACGCGCAGGGCGCGGTAGATGTCGAACGACCGGGCGCGGGTCTCGGCCTGGAGGCGCTGGCTGAGGACGACCTGGAAGATGTCGCCCGCGCGGATGTACTCCTTGCACCGCTCGACCGCCGCCTCGAACGCCTCCTGGGAGAAGTTCGACGTGTGCGCCAGGGTCGCCTCGCCGATCGGCTCGATGTCGGTGAGCTGCACGTCCGCGACGCCCTGGTGGAGCCGCTCCACGAGGCGATCGACGCGCTCGCAGGCCCGGCGGTAGCTGCCCCGGAGGTCGGCCCGATCGACGTGCGCGTGGGCGACGACGGCGATGGTCTTGGTCACGTTGTCGAAGATGACCATGCGGTCGTACAGGGCGAAGCACAGGTCGGGCAACCCGCGATCGTCCGGCGGCGGGTGGGGCAGGCGTTCGACGTAGCGGACGGTGTCGTATCCCGCGTAGCCGACCGCCCCGCCGGTGAATCGAGGCAGGCCCGGAATCGAGGGCGCGCGGTAGCCCGCGATGCGTTGCTCCAACAGCGCGAGCGGGTCCAAATGTTCGAGTTCCTCCGTGTCCCAGAGTCCCGGCCCTCCCCCCGCCCTCGGCGTCTGGATCTGGACCTTGTTGCCGTAGGCCAGGAAGCGGAGGAACGGCCCCGAGCCGACGAAGCTAAACCGACCCATGCGCTCGCCGCCGACGACGCTCTCGAAGAGGAAGGACCACTCGTCCTCCTGCACCTTGCAGAACGCCGTCACGGGCGTGAGCGTGTCCCCCGTCAACTGGCGGTAGATCGGCACGACCGTGGCGGTCGCCGCGTGAGTACAGAACTCGTCAAAAGTGGGTCGGTGTCGCATAAAGAGAGCTAACCACAGAGGCACAGAGGGCACCGAGGGATACACAGAAAGTAAAGGGGAGTGAAGACGGGGCATCGACCCGCTGCCCTCGCCGTATTTACCCTTTCTTCCTTCTGTGTTTTTCTCTGTGCCCTCTGTGCCTCTGTGGTTAGCTCTCTTCTTTACTTCAGGCGGGCGGCGAAGGTGTCGAGGATGACCTGTTCATCGGGGAACTGGCCCGTCTTCAACTTGGAGTACAGCAGTTCGCCGTTGGCGGTGAGCTCGAAGCATCCGCCGCTCGACGGGATCAACTTCATGCCGCTGATCTGCTGCTTGAACTGCATCAGGAGTTTGCCCGTCAAACTGACGGCCTGGGGTTCGTAGTTTCACATGGAGCAGTATTTCAACTCGACGTTCACGAAGGGTCTCCTCTAGGGATGTGGCCGGGGCGCTGTTCCTACCTCCTAGAATAGGGGTGTCCTGCCGCCGTTTCAAGCGACTCGAGGCCCATAATGAACCCGCCGACCGTGATCGTCCGCCATCCCAGAGAGAACACGAACAAATGCTCCGTCTGGCCCCTGCGCGGTCGGGCCGATGTCCTCTTCTTGCCGTACCCCGTGTCCGAGCGCCCGGATTTGACCGGCTACCTACGCCTCGCCGCCGAAGGGCCGCCGTTGAGTGCGGCGGACGCGGGGAGGGGGATCCTCTTGCTGGACGGCAGTTGGCGGCGGGCGGACGGCATGACGCGCGACTTCGCGGATGTCGAGCCGCGCTCGCTCTCCGGCTGGAAGACCGCCTACCCGCGCGTCTCCAAGCTCGGCACCGACCCGGACAACGGCCTCGCCTCGGTCGAGGCGCTCTATATCGCGTACTACCTGCTGGGCTTGCCGACGGGGGGGCTGCTGGACCATTATCGCTGGGCGGAGGCGTTCTTGGCGGCGAATGCGTTGTAGGGTGGGTCGAGCGGAG
>JANXSH010000536.1 GCA_025356615.1 Planctomycetia bacterium
CGGGCTTGAGGTGGCCCTTGCGGCTGAGCTGGTACAGCGCCGCCAAGGCGATGCACTCGGCGTCCACCTCGAAGTGGCGACGGAGCGCCCCGCGCGACTCGCTGCGGCCGTAGCCGTCGGTCCCCAGCGCGAAGAGGCCGCCTGGCACCCAGCGATCGATCATCTCGGGCAGCGTTCGCATAAAGTCGCTGGCGGCGATGAACACGTCCTTCGGCCCCTCCTTGCCGAGTACCTCTTCGACGTAGCACTTGCGCGGCGTCGCGGCGGGGTGGAGGAAGTTCCAGCGGTCGGTTTCGAGACCTTCGCGGCGCATCTCGCGGTAGCTCGTCACGCTCCACACGTCGGCGGCGACGCCGAAGTCGTTGGCGAGGATCTCCTGCGCGCGGAGGGCGTAGGGTAAGATCGGGCCACTGCCGAAGAGGTGCGCCCGGACCCCGGCAACGGGTTGCGTTGTCGAGGGACGGAGCTTGTACATGCCCTTCAAGACGCCTTCGCGCGAGTTCGGGGGCATCGGCGACATGGCGTAGTTGTCGTTGTAAAGCGTGATGTAGTAGTAGATGTCTTCCTGCGGCGGGCCATACATGCGGCGGATGCCGTCTTGCAGGATGAGGGCAAGCTCGTAGGCGTAGGTCGGGTCGTAGGTGACGAGGTTCGGGATGGTCGAGGCGAGGACGTGGCTGTGACCGTCCTCGTGTTGGAGTCCCTCGCCGTTGAGGGTGGTCCGCCCGGCGGTCGCCCCGAGCATGAAGCCCTTGCAGCGCAAGTCGCCCGCCGCCCAGGCGAGGTCGCCGATGCGCTGGAACCCGAACATCGAGTAGTAGATGTAGAACGGGATGGTCGGCACGCCGTGCGTCGCATACGCAGTCCCGGCGGCGACGAAACTCGACATCGCCCCCGCCTCGGTGATGCCCTCCTCGAGGATCTGCCCGTTGCGGGCCTCGGTGTAGGGCTGCGCGGTGTCCGCATCGACGGGGGAGTAGAGCTGGCCGAGGCTGCTGTAGATCTTGTAGTCCGTGAACAGCGATTCCATGCCGAAGGTGCGGGCCTCGTCGGGGATGATCGGCACGACGAACTTGCCGATGTTGGGGTCTTTCAGCAACTTCTCGATCATGCTGACGAAGACCATCGTCGTCGAGGGCGTATTCTTGCCGCTGCCCTTCGTATAGGTGTCGATGAACGCCTCGCCGGGCGGGACGAGTTGCTGGACCTTGACCCGGCGCTGGGGCAGGTAGCCGCCGAGTGTCTTACGGCGCTCCTGGAGGTACTTCATCTCGACGCTGTCGTCGGCGGGCTTGAAGAATCGGCCCTCCTTGCAGTCGTCGTCGGAGAGGGGGAGGTTGAAGCGATTGCGGAAGAAGCTGAGGACTTTGGCCTTCTCCTTGAAGCCCTTGACGTTGTGGACGATGTTTCGGCCTTCGGTCTCCTCGCCGAGGCCGTAGCCCTTGACGGTGTGCATCAGGATGACCGTCGGCGACCCCTTGTGTTCGACGGCGGACTTGTAGGCGGCGTGGACCTTGATCGGGTCGTGCCCGCCGCGCTTTAGCTTGAGGAGTTGGTCGTCGCTCATGTGCTTGACGAGTTCGAGCAACTCGGGGTACTTGCCGAAGAAGTTCTGTCGGATGTATTCCCCGCCGCTGACGAGATACTTCTGGAACTCGCCATCGACGACTTCGCCCATGCGTTTGACGAGCAACCCGGTGTGGTCGGCGGCGAGGAGCGGATCCCAATCACTGCCCCAGAGGACCTTGATGCAGTTCCAGCCCGCGCCGCGGAAGGCCGCCTCTAGCTCCTGGATGATCTTGCCGTTGCCGCGGACGGGGCCGTCGAGGCGCTGGAGGTTGCAGTTGACCACGAAGATGAGGTTGTCGAGGTGTTCCCTGCTGGCGAGCGTGATCGCGCCGAGCGACTCCGGCTCGTCCATCTCGCCGTCGCCGAGGAAGCACCAGACTTTTTGATCGGTCGCGGGCTTCAGGCCGCGATTCTCGAGGTAGCGGTTGAAGCGCGCCTGGTAGATGCCCATGATCGGGCCGAGGCCCATCGAGACCGTGGGGAACTGCCAGAACTGCGGCATGAGCCAGGGGTGCGGGTAGGACGACAACCCGCCGCCCGGCGCGAGTTCGCGGCGGAAGTTCTTCAGGAGTTGTTCGCTGAGTCGGCCCTCGAGGAAGGCGC
Organism: Planctomycetia bacterium; assembly: GCA_025356615.1. GTDB lineage: Bacteria > Planctomycetota > Planctomycetia > Gemmatales > Gemmataceae > JANXSH01. The sequence goes on from JANXSH010000536.1 coordinate 2,173, forward strand.
GGGAGTACATGCCCGGCGAGGCGTGGCCCTGGAAATAGATCAGATCGCCGCCGCAGGCGTGGTCGGGGCCACGGAAGAAGTGGTTGAACCCCATCTCGTAGAGCGTCGCGGACGAGGCGAACGTGCCGATGTGCCCGCCGATGCCCTTCTCGGCCTCGTTGGCCGCGACGACCATTGCGATGGCGTTCCAGCGGACGAGGCTCTTGATGCGGCGCTCGATTTCGCGGTTGCCTGGGAAGGGGGTCTCGTCCTCTGCCGCGATCGTGTTGACGTAGGGCGTCGTCCCGCCGAAGGGCAACGGCACGCCGGACCGGCTCGCCTTGTTGCCGATCTGCGAGAGGAGGTATTGTGCGCGATCCTTGCCAGCGTAGTAGAGGACCGCCTCCAGGGAGTCGAGCCACTCCTGCGTTTCCAGCGTGTCCGGGTCTTGTTCGTTGGTCGCCGCCGTGTGTTCCGCCGGTCGGCGCATGCCGTTGGTGTGGCCGTTGGCCCCGTCGGTCGCGCTCATGCCGCCCGCGCGCTCCTGGATTCCCTCTACGCTCATGTCTATCCCCTGTTCGCGAGATCCCACCGTCCGTGTCGGGCCGACCTGTTGCGACTCCCGGCGCTGGATCGCTCGGGACAGTCTACCTAGATTATAGTCTTAGCGGATTTTCTGGCCGCGTGAAGATGCCACCTCTGTTCTGCTGGGTGGGGTAAATCTTTCGGGGCGAGCTTCGGGGGCGGAGTTGGGCACTGTCCGCTTCACCTTATCTTGGTTCCGGTGGTCGGCGGCTCTTGACGGCGGTGCTACCGCGCGGGATGATGTCCATGGACAATCCAGGGGTGTACCATGCCGGAAAGACAGCCCGAAGACGTACTGAGTTTGGCGGAGGCCGCTTCTTATCTCCGCGTGTCCGAGGAGGAGGTGCTGCGCCTCGCTGAGGAGCGGAATATTCCCGCGCAACGGATCGGCGGCGAATGGAGGTTCCTGAAGCGGGCGCTCGACCACTGGCTCACCTACGGGCCGCTCTTCATACGGGAATACCGGGACTTCCCTCCCTGGTCTCTCGAACATCCCATGATGGAGGAACTCCTGCTCGCCATCGAGAAGCGACTGCTCCAGCGTATCGCCCCCGTGAAACCGGAACGTGGCTCGAAGAAGGCGGTGGGAAGGCACGTCGGGGTCTTCGTGGGCGAAGGCGACGAGGAGGAAGTTTTGGCCGGCCTCGCCGCGATGCGCGGTGAGGGCGGGGGATGATAATCCTCGACACCGACATCTTCACCCACCTCACCTACGGCCACGCGAATGTCGTTCGGCACTACGAGGGCATCGAGGAGGCCGAGCAACTCGCCGTCACCTCCGTCACCCGGATGGAAGTCCTCCGGGGCAGAACGGCCAGCCTGCTCAAGGCAGCCGATGAATATGAACTCCTTGCCGCAACGAAACGGCTGCAAATGACCGAAGCTGCCCTCGTCGATTTCCTCCTCCTCCACGTCGATGAAAAAGCGGCCGGGCACTTCGAGTCATTGCGGACCCAGAAGAAGCTGAGCAAGATGAAGCGCCCTGACGTGCTCATTGCCTGCATTGCGCTGGCACATGATGCTCTTCTGGTTACCCGCAACACGAAGGACTTCAACAAGGTCGCCGGGTTGAAACTCGCGAACTGGGCCGACGATTGATCGAATCCGTCTCCAGAGGCTGTACTAGAAGTAGGTCCGGCGAGCCGAGCCGGACCGTGAAGGCCGAGACGGTCGCCCCCCGTCTGGTGCCACTCGGCTCGCGGCACCTACTCATGGGACAGTCACTTAGCGGATTTTCTCGCCGCGTGAAGATGCCACCTCTGTTCTCTTTCGTCCGCGACTCGTAGACTTCGATCACGACCCGCCCCCCAATCGAAGGAGAACCCCTCATGCGTCTATGCCTATTCGCCATCGTGTCCATCGTCCTGGGGCTGACCAGCGCCATTCCCGGCAAGGCCGAGGACAAGAAGGAAGCCTGGGTCCAGCTGTTCAACGGCAAGGATCTGAAGGGGTGGAAGGTCTACCCCAAGGGCGTCGGCAAGTGGAAGGTCGAAGACGGCGCGATTGTCGGCACCGGCAACGCGAGCCACCTGTTCAGCGAGCGCGGCGACTACAAGAACTTCCGCTTCCGCATGGAAATCAAGATCAACGACAAGGGCAACAGCGGCCAGTACGTCCGCACCAAGTACGAGGCCGGCTTCCCCACCGGCTTCGAGGCGCAGATCAACGCCACGCACGGCGACCCGGTCAAGACCGGCAGCCTCTACCCCGACGGCCGACAGCCGGACATGCGAAAGGTCAAGTCGAACCTCGTCCTGAAGGCCCCGCACGGGCCGGACGAGTGGTTCACCCAGGAGGTAGTCTGCGTCGGGCCGAAGATCACCATCCTCGTCAACGACAAGAAGACCGTCGAATGGACCGACCCGAAGCATCGCTTCAAATCGGGGCACTTCGCCATCCAGCAACACGACCCCGGCTCGATCGTCCACGTCCGCAAGGTCGAGGTGATGGAGCTGCCCGCAGACAAGGAGTGAGCGCCCGCACGCCCGAGTCCGATGCACCGCGTCCCGCACGGAGAGATGGTGGAGGGACGGCCCGAGATTCCCTCCGCCGAATCGACGTAAATCAGTGCTGGAGGAGGGACTCGAACCCTCACGGCCCTTTCGGGCCAGCGGATTTTAAGTCCGCAGCGTCTGCCATTCCGCCACTCCAGCGAATGCGGGTGTGTTCTACTCGAGCCGAAGGGTCGGAGCAACCGCGAGCGCTTCATACGATGCGCACGCGGACGATCTTCCGGCTCCCGACTCTCAGGATGAGGCCCGTCGTCACCTCGATCGCGGCGTTGCCGTCCGCGAGTTTCGTTCGTTCGGGGCCGACGGTTACGCCGCCTCCCTGGACGAGTCTGCGGGCCTCGTTGTTGCTCGCGGCGAGGCCCACCGCGACGAGTAATTTCGACGCGGCTAATCGCCCCTCGACGAGGCTCAGGGCGGGAAGATCGACTTCGGGAATCTCAGTGGGGTCTTGCTTCTGCGAGAATCGCCGTTCCCAG
>JANXSH010001117.1 GCA_025356615.1 Planctomycetia bacterium
CCGTGAAGAGTGTTCAGTTTTCAGTGTTCAGTTTTCAGTTAAAGAGGCAAGTGGCAGAGTGCCTCTTCATGGACCGCGACGATAGCAAGGCCGTGACATAACCACCTCGCCAACTGAAAACTGAAAACTGAACACTGAAAACTCTTATGCGAGACTTCTCCCCCCTCTGTGACCTCTCCGCCCGCGTGGTGTTGTTCCCTGTGCGGCACCACAGCCCGACGGCGGCGCGCCTCGTCGCCGACCTGATTCGGTCGCTGCGGCCCGCCGCCGTGCTGATCGAGTGCGCGTCCGACTACAACGGGAGGCTCGACGAACTCGCCCTACCGCACACGCCGCCGATCGCGCTCTATAGCTACGTCCGCATGGCAGAGGGCACTCGAAAGGGGGCGTTCTACCCCTTCTGCGAACACTCCCCCGAGTGGCAGGCGGTGCGGGTGGGACGAAACCTCGGCGCGGAGGTGCGGTTCATCGACCTGCCCTGGGCCGACATCGCCGCGTCGGACGGTGAGGAGGCGAGCAACCGCTTCTCGGATGCGTCCTTCCTCACCAGCCAGTACATTCGCTCGTTGTGCAAGAAACTCGGCGTCGATGACTTCCACGCGCTCTGGGACACGCTCTTCGAGATCGACCCAACCCTCGATGTGATGACCTACCTCGCGCGGTGCCATCCCCTGTGCGGGCACATGCGGCTTCTCGACGGCCCCGGCAGTCTGTGCGACCGGCGGCGCGAGGCGTTCATGGTCGCAGAGATTCGCGGGGCGATGAGGCGACACGATGGGCAGATTCTCGTTGTCGTGGGCGGCGCGCACTGCCTGCCGATCCACGCCCGGCTCATGGTTAACGATCTCGGCGAACTGGTGCAGCCCGATGAATACGATCTGCTGCCCATCGCCGAGGGGGAGGAACGCGGCATCGCCCTGACGCCCTACTCCTTCGAGCGCCTCGACGGTCTAACTGGCTACGAGTCGGGTATGCCCAATCCGGGGTTCTATCAGCAGATTTGGGAGGACCGCCGGGCCGGACGCGACACGACGCATCGAGTCTTGCTCGAGCGCATCGTCGAAACACTCCGTCGGCGGAAGCAACTCATCAGCTCCGCCGACCTCATCGCCACCGAGTCCACGGCCCGCGCCCTCGCCGGGCTGCGCGGGCACGCCCGCATCTGGCGCACGGATCTCGTCGATGCCCTGACCACGTCGCTCATCAAGGAAGACCTGAGCCGGGCCGGTCGGCACCCGCTCCTCGACGCGGTGCATGAGGAGCTTCGCGGCGGCGCGCGCGGCCTGCTCGCCGAGGGGACGCAGTTGCCGCCACTCGTGCTGGACATCAAGGCGCGGTTGCACGAACACGCGCTCGAGGCGACCGGCCCGCCGCGTGAGGTCGAGTTCGTCCTCGAGAACGAGGCGGAGCGACCACCGAGCCGGATGTTGCATCGATTGCGGCTGCTCGAGATCGCGGGCTATTCTCGGTGCGGCGGGACGGACTTCGCGACGCGCGACGAGATGGTCACGATCTGGGAGCGCTGGCGCATCGCCTGGAGTCCCGACTTCGACGCGAAGTGCATCGAGGCCGCCCGCTACGGCGCGAGCCTGGAAGACGCCGCGGCCGCCGTCCTCGCCGAGCGCGTCGAGGAGACGGAGCGAGACGCCGGCGCTGCCGCCGAGCTGCTCCTGGACGCCGCTTTGGCGGGACTCACGGGCCTGGCGTGGGCGATGCGCCAGCGCGTCGAGGACCGCATCCGGGCCGAGGGCGATTTCTTCAACCTCACCGCCGCACTGGGGCACCTGCTCTACCTCTATCGCTACGACACGGTTCTCCGCACCGCCGGCGACGAGTCGATGGGCCGACTCCTGCAAGAAGCCTACACCCGCGCCCTGTGGCTGCTCGAGGGGTTGCGCCAGACGGGCGGGCGCGACCGCGAAGTCATCGCCGCCGTCGCCGCACTGCGCGAGACGTTCGAGCGCTGCGAACTGACGCTCGGCCTGTCTCGGGCCGACCTCCTGAACGTCCTCACCCGCGTCGGCGGCGACCACGGGCAGGCACCGATGGTCCGGGGTGCCGCCCTCGGCGCGCAATGGTCACTCGGCGCGACGGCGGTGAAGGACATCCAGGCGCAACTGAGTCAGTTCACCGACCCGGATCAACTCGGCGACTTCCTCGCGGGCCTCTTCGCCCTGGCGCGCGAACAGGTGCAGCGCCAGCGCGACCTCGTCCTCGCCATTCACACCACGCTCGACGGCTGGAGCGATGAGGATTTCCTGCGTGCCCTGCCCGCATTACGACTGGCGTTCACCTACTTCACCCCCCGCGAGAAGCACAACCTCGCGCTGAGCCTCCGCGAGTCGCTCGGACTGGACCACCGGCCCGAGCCGGTGCAACTCGCGGTGGATGTCGAGACGGCGGCGCGGGCGCTGGCGCTAGAAGGGCGGCTGTTTGCTGCCGCGAAACGATTCGGACTGCGAGGCTATTCGGGAAGCAAGAATTTAGCCACAGATGAA
>JANXSH010001187.1 GCA_025356615.1 Planctomycetia bacterium
GAAGGCGAAGAAGTTCGGCCGCGACCACCACCCGCGCGCCTTCACCGTCTGGATGGCGGGCGGCGGCATCAAGCCGGGCATCACCTACGGCGAGACCGACGAGTTCGGCTTCGGCGTCGTGAAGGACGCCGTCGATGCCCACGACTTCCAGGCGACGATCTTGCACCTGCTGGGCATCGACCACAAGAAGCTGACGTTCAAGTACCAGGGCCGACACTACCGCCTCACCGACGTGCATGGCAACGTCGTCAAGGGGATCCTGGCGTGAGCGAGTGGGATAAGCTGCTCGTCGAGCCGAATGGTACACGAATCACGGACGCCCCCTGTCCGCGATTCCTCCTGCCCGGATCGTTCAACCCATTGCACGACGGCCACCGCGGCATGTTCGCCGCCGCGATGCGGCAGCTCGGCCCCGGCGGCGCGTTCGAGTTGAGCGTCACGAACGTCGAGAAGCCGCCGTTGAGCGACGACGAGGTGATGCGAAGATGGACGGCGTTCAAGGGGTATGCACCCCTCTGGCTGACGCGCGCGCCGACGTTCGTCGAGAAGGCGAGGCTGTTTCCGGGGACCGTCTTCGTCGTAGGGGCGGATACGGCGGCGCGCATCGTCCAGCCGCGCTTCTACGCGGAGAGCGCCGAGAGGATGCGTTCGGCGTTGGAGGAGATTCGCGCGACGGGGTGTCGCTTCCTCGTCGCGGGCCGGGTCGATGGGGGCGGCCGGTTCATCGACCGAGACGCTTTGCGGCTGCGAGAGGAGTTCGCGGACCTCTTCGGGGCGATCGCGGAGGCGGAATTCCGGATGGACGTGTCGTCCACGATGCTGCGGTCGTCGTGAACGAGGGGCGATCATTTCTTCTTTGCGGCGATGTCCTGCCGTAAGCCTTCGACCAAAGCCTTCATGTCCTCGGGTGAGAAACCTCCCGAGATGATCGCTTTCGATTTGATAGGTTCCCGTAGAGTTGGTGCCGAGATTATCTTCCCAATGACGATGATCGCCAGGTGACGGCAGAACCTAGGACCGTCTTCGTCCGGCGAGGGCCGATTGGCGTTCGTCAGTTCGAACATGAGGTCGCCGCCTTCCTTGTCGAACTCGATCTGGATCTCGCGATGCGACTCGCCCCTGCTGCTATATTTTCTGATCTTCGCATCGATCAGGTGCTTGCCCGTCAACGCCTTGCCCTTCTGCGGGTCGCGCGTCAGGAGGAAGTAGTCGAACTTCTTCCGCTCGCGCGCTTCCTTGGAGAGGCTGGCGTTGAGACAGGGGCGGCTGAAGACGAGGCCGTATTCTTTATCCTTCAGCGCCATCGCTTCACCTTTGTCTCGTGCGTCCTTCGCCCTTTTCCATTCTTGGTTCCGTTCGTCGTTCGCCGCGATCTCGTCGTGCAGATCGAGTGGTTTCAGCATCCCTGACCCGATTTCCACCCAGGTATATCCGGGCGCTTTCCCCGTCGCCAACGCCACCGGCATCGGCGGCTTTCCTTCCTTGGCGAGGCGTTCCAGTTCCTTCTTCACTTTGTCGTCCTTGTTGGCCGAGACGAAGACCTTCTTGGCCGCCTCGAGAGCTTTCGGCTCATCGACTTCGTTGGCCAGGATGCGGAACTCCAAGCGTTGTGTCTTAAACTTCTCCTTCTCCTCGCCCTGCGCGACGCCGAAGATGTTGCTCCCTAGGATTGCGATGGCGAGCCACAGCGATGCCTCGCCTCGACTACCAGACCGGAACATGGTGTCTCTCCTCTCGCTGCATCTCGGATTCCGCGTAGAGAGTCAGTCTAGGAAAATCCCGCCGTTTCGCACCCGCGTTCCGGCTGAACCACGCGCACTCGTTTATCGGGGCGGGCCAGCAGGTTCACGCCCAGTCGCCGGCGGCGACCCGGTATTCGACCGGAACGTTCGTCGAGTGGGCCGAGCAACGCCTGACCGCGTAGTGCCTGGCTCGTCTGCGGGAAATCGAGCATCCGCGTCAGCGAGTTCGAGGCGCTTCGTTCTCCCGGCCGGCCGTGTGGCTTACAGGCACCTCATCCCGTCGTCGCCGATCGATAACGCCGAATCATCGGCATGACCGGCAACATGAGCAAGACGAGCGTTCCCCCGAGGACGTAGGGCAGCAGGTGCGTCGCGGTCGCCTGGTACAGCCCCAGCCCCATGACCGGGCCGAGGATGCGCGCCAGGGCCGAGGCGGACTGGTTGACGCCGAGGACTTCGCCCTGGCGTTCCGCGTCGGTGCGCCGGCTGATGAGCGCCTGCGCCGACGGCGTCAGGAAGGCGAATCCGACCACGGCGACAGCGAGGCTGATCAGTTGGGCCGTCAGCAGTGGGCCGAAAGGGGCTTCCTCCTTCGCGATGACGTAGGACCATGCGAAGTAGGTCACGCCGCCCAGGAGCAGAACGCCGAAACCCATGAGCCAGATGCCGATCGTCATGAGCGTCGGCTCGTCGAGCTTCTTGGCCAGCTTGCGGTAGAGGTAGCCTTGTGTGAGCAGCAGAACGAAGCCGACGTAGGCGAAGACGAGCATGTTGTGGCGGTCCTCCAGGCCGAGCGCGTCCCGGTTGAGCAACGACAGCGTGACCTCGAAGCTGGCGAAGCCGAGCGTCGCCATGAAGAAGGCGAGGATGACCGGCGCGATCGCCGGCGTGGACAGCGTGGAGCGCACGGCCCGGAAGTCGATCCAACGGCGGTCGAGCGGCGGCGCGGTGCCGAAGTTTCGCGTCTCGCGCAGGAGGAAGGAGCCGAGGCCCAGGGCGATGAGCGACAGGCCCGCCGCCGCATACCCGATCGGGCCGTGGTCGTCCGGGAAGTACAGCAGCGAGACGAAGCCGACGATCGGCCCGAGCGTGAAGCCGATGCCGAACGCCGCCCCGATGAGGGCCATGCCGTGCTTGCGCTTCTCGGGCGTCGTACAGTCGGCGATGACGGCCTGCGCGGTGGAGATGGTCGCCCCGGAGATGCCCGCCCCGATGCGCGTCACGAACAGCAGGACGAGGGCGAGTCGGGCCTGGTCGAAAGTCTCGTGTGGCATGTCCAGGGCGTAGCCGAACAGTGTGTAGAACACGACACTCCCGGCGAGGCCGACGAGCAGGACGGGCCGGCGGCCCACGCGATCCGACACCCTGCCCCAGATGGGGGCGAAGATGAATTGCATGGCGGAGAACGACGCCATCAGCAAACCGATGACCAGCCCCCCCACCCAAGTCTTGCCCTGCCCTGGTAGCACCTGTTCGACGTAGGAACTCGCGAAGCGGGGTAGCAGCGGCAGGACGATGCCGAAGCCCAACAGGTCGATGACGACGACGAGGAAGACGATCAGGAGGGCGGATCGGTTGGCGCGGTCCTGCGGGGAGGTTTGTTCGGACATGGTCGGGTCGGTCCCCATCCTCGTTGGCTTTGGGTAGGCAAGAGGATGTTATACCGTGTCGTTCCCGAATCGTCATCCAGGGGCGCGCGCCGAATGGCTATTCGACGCGTAATTGCGAGGCGTTCATGAAGTTCCGCCGGAGGTCGCCGCGATACCACGTCCAGCCGTAGAGTTGCACCGTGCGCGTCAGGTGCGCGTCGAGGTTCATCCCCCGACAGGGTACCACCTCGATGAGGGGGCGGAGTGTGATGGGGTCGTCGAGGACGTAGGATTGGACGCCGTCACTGTAGTGACCCGATCGGCGAAGGACACCCCGATGGCCGAGCCATTGCGCGTTGCCCACCCGAGGCGCGGGGGTGTTGGGGGCGGGCACGAAGGTACTCGGCGCGGGGACGAAGACGGCCCCGCCGGCCCCTGAGACCGCAGGCGCGCCGAGGGCGACCGAGGCGGAGGCGCGAGAGACCGGAGTCGCTGTCGTCGTGCTGGTAGGAACCCGATCGCGGAGGTACTTGGCGTATTGCATCGCCTGCGCCGAGAACACCGGATCCGTGTTCACGGTGTCTGCCGCTACCTGGGCGTAGAGGCGGATCGCCTCCGCCGTCTGGCCGGCGAGTTCGGCCTCGCGGGCCTTCTTGTTCAGTTCGGCGGGAGAACTGCCGGGGTTGGCCGAGGGGGCGGAGGACGGCAGGGGCTTCCCGCCGTTCGTCGTGAGTGCCGAATGAGTCGATCCCGAACCCGGTGTCTTCGACACGGACTCGGCCCGGATGTAGCGACGCTCGCCTTCGGGGGGGCGGATGCGCAACCAGGTGCCGTCGGCATCGCGGACCGGGGCGTTGTCGAGGCTGATGATAATCCTGCCCGGAACGAGGCTGATGCCGACGACGGTCGGCTTTTGAGCGGGAGCATCGGGGCCGACGAGGACCGGGACTTTCACACTTTTGAGCGTTACGACGCGGAAGGTGCTGCCGGGGTCAATTTGTTCGATGAAGAGCGTGTTGATGTAGCTGAACGACCCATCCGGCGGCTTGATCGCAAGCCAGCCCCCGTCCAACTCACCCACGACCTCGACCGGCGTACCGTGTTTCAGACGATTCGTGACATAGAAGTCCGGTTTGATGCTGGCACGCGCGCGGACCTCGGCGACCTCGGCGGTTACGAAACGGATATCGCGGCCTACCTGACCCGCGGGGGCCACCCCAACTACGAGGATGAGGACGGTGAAGGAAAGGGGGATCGATCGCATGGAGGGACTCCTCGGACGCTACTGCACGACTACTCTCGGCTCGAAGCCTCCACCATCCAATAACGGCATTCACGCCTTCGCCGATTCATCCCAAGTTCCCACGGGAAGGCGCGAATCGTGCCGCCCGGAAGAATCTTCCGCATTGCTCGCATATACCCTCATGCTCGCCGCGATCAAGGCGAGATTCGGTCCAGTCGAGGTCGGCATGGACCTTGGGCAGGAAGAACGCTAGAGCAAGAGGGAAATCTTTCCAGGGACTATCGTCATCCGTCATCGGCTCACTCCGGGTACAGCGCCGTGCTGAGGTAGCGCTCGCCGAGGTCGGGCAGGATGACGACGATCAGTTTGCCCGCGTTCTCGGGGCGGTGCGCGACGGCGACGGCGACGTGGGCCGCCGCCCCGCAGCTGATCCCGCACAGCATGCCCTCCTCGCGGGCCAGTCGGCGGGCCATCACGAAGGCGTCTTCGTCCTGCACCTGGACGACCTCGTCGATGATGGCGAGGTTCAGTACGCCGGGCACGAAGCCCGCGCCGATCCCCTGGATCTTGTGTCCCGACGGCTTCAGCGGCTGGTGGTTCATCGTCTGCGTGATGACCGGACTGGCGACCGGCTCGACGGCAATCGCCTTGAACGACGGCTTCCGCTTCTTGAGGACTTCGCTGACGCCGGTGATCGTGCCGCCCGTCCCGACTCCCGAGACGAGGATGTCGATCTTCCCGTCCGTGTCGGCCCAGATTTCCTCGGCGGTCGTGCGGCGGTGGATCTCCGGGTTCGCGGGGTTCTCGAACTGCTGAGGCATGAACCAGCCGGGGTTCTCCAGGAGCAGTTCGCTGGCGCGGTTGATCGATCCGCGCATGCCCTGCTCCTTCGGCGTCAGGATGACCTCGGCCCCGAACGCCTTGAGCAGGCGTCGGCGCTCGAGGCTCATGCTGTCCGGCATCGTCACGACGAGCTTGTAGCCGCGCGCCGCCGCCGTGAAGGCGAGGCCGATGCCCGTATTGCCGCTGGTCGGCTCGACGATCGTGCCGCCGGGCTTCAGCTTGCCGTCACGCTCGGCGGCGTCAATCATGGCGACACCGATGCGGTCCTTGACCGACCACAGGGGGTTGAAGTTCTCCAGCTTCCCCACGACCTGGGCCTTCGCATCTCCGACGACTCGCCGAAACCGGATCAAAGGTGTGTTGCCCACGCACTGAGTGATGTCGTCGTAGATTCGCCCACGAAATCCTGCCGATGTGGTCATGTTCCCACCTCCTACGGTAAATATCTCTTGGGATACCATAGGCACGCGAGTGGCGGTGGCCAGGAGAAGTTACAACAGACTATAGTTCCAACTCATCGGCCTCCCGTCGAGGTACGGCATCACGCCGTGGAACGGCGGGCCATCGCCG
>JANXSH010000553.1 GCA_025356615.1 Planctomycetia bacterium
GTACACCGGCCTCTTCGGCGCGGAGATCAACAACAACCCCTCGGTCGGCAACAAGGAGGGCGGGCTTACTACCATCTACGAGAAGAGCCTCGGCGCGATCGCCAAGGGCGGCTCGACCGCCATGATGGACGTGGTCGGCTACGCGGAACCCGTGAAGGCGAAGGGCTTCGTCGTGATGGACACGCCCGGCTACGACCCCGTGAGCATGACCGGCATCGTCGCGGGCGGGGCGAACGTCCTCGTCTTCACGACGGGCCGGGGCAGCGTCTTCGGCTGCAAGCCCGCGCCGTCGATCAAGATCGCGACGAACACGCCGCTGTACGACCACATGCGCGAGGACATGGACATCGACGCGGGCGTCATCCTCTCGGGCACGCCCGTCGAGGCGGTGGGCGAGCAAATCTTCGAGGAGATCCTCGCCGTGGCGAGCGGCAAGGTGACGTGCAGCGAAAAGAACGGCGTGGGCGAGGAAGAGTTCGCGCCGTGGAGCATCGGGCCGACGTTGTGACGGGGGGACTACCTTCGAACTGCTTGGCGTGATCCTCATGGCTGAGGGATACCCAACTGACGGCAGATGCCGCGAGCCGTGTAGTCGTTGATCTCCCGATGCCGGGGCACGCTACTTTGCTGGCCGTTCAACGGGTTGACCCACACCGAGTGACCCCGGCCCTCGCGAAGCCGTCGGCACCCGGAAGCCCGGAGGTGGCGCAGGAGATCGGCTCGCTTCACGGGGCGACAACTCCCGCGGGCGTCTCGACCACTTCCGTACTCGCGCTCAGATGGAGGTAAATCGGCTCCTCGAGGTCCATCTCGATATCGCCCGAATGCGGGTCGGGTTTTGGGAGGGGTTGTCCCTCATCAAGATAGGTTTCCGCCACGTCGATCAGTGCCACGACCAACAACCGGCGGGCCTCGTCCAGGTCGGCCCCACAGGTGATGGCTGCGGGGAAGTCTATTACCTGGGCGTGGACTCCGCCACCGACGAACTTGTAGCCAGCCTTGTATCGAAGCATCGTTCCGATCCCCTCCAACTTCTGGGCGTACTTCTCTGGTTAACCTACAGCTACAGATCGTCGCTGTCAGCGTCGGAGTGGGCAAGAGGCACATTGTGCCGGATGCGACAATATTCGCACCGCTGATCGGCCCGCTGGCGAACGAACCGGCGGGTGGCAGTGGGAATCATGATGCTCTGCCACTCTTTAGGACCGAGCGGGCCTTGGCCTGGAGGACGGCGATGAGGTTCGCGCCGCTGACGAGCGCCTCGTACTCGGCAAGTTCCTCGGGGCCGAGTTGGCCCTCGTGGTGCCGGTGCGCGAGATCCTCGATCAACTCCTGCGTCGCAGGAGCGGCGCGCAGGTCGGCGATGGCCTGGGCAACCTCGGTCGTCAAGATGTCGCGGATCGGGTTCGAGAACTGGTCGAGAACCTGATGTTGTTGGGTAGCGCTCGTCGGTGTCATCGGTCGGCCTCGCTGGTTGATCTTACGCCCGATTCAGCCTATCCGATGTCGATGGGTGGCTCAATGGCGGGTCTTATCACACGAAGAGAATCCTATCCGATACGCTCGATGCCGGATAGGATTCCTTCTCGACATCGAATAAGGCCGGCGGAGCCCCGCCATGAATGACGCAGGCGAGGGGCCGGTGGAGCGAACCGGGGAGGAGAGCGAGCCGACGAAGGTTCCGCCTCCGACAATCCGTATCGTTACCGAGCCGATTGCCACAACACCCAGGGACGCCAAGGCGCTTCTCGAGGTGGGCGTTCACCAGGACAGAGGCGTGGGCGTGGGGACGGGCCGACGAGAGGTTGGTCAGTCACCGGTCGGCGTCGCCGTGGGACGACGGATCACGGCGGCCGAGCCACGCGGACAAACGATGGGCGTGGCGGCGGGAGTTGCTGGGGGAGGAAATCCGCGCGGCTCTACGCCCAGGGCGACCGAAGCGGAAATCGCCGCCGTGGCCGAACGGCTGCTCGGTTTTGCGGCATGACACTGCGGAAGTCACGCAAAGAGCAGAACCAGTTAAGCGAGGGGAAGCGGATCGGCATCCGCGTCCGGGAAGCGATCGAGGGGGTGGTGATCGAGAAGATCGATAAGGAAGAGAAGTAGCGAGGGAGGCAAAGTCACGCTCGTCGCTTTGTTGCGACTCGACCGCCTGCCCTCATCCCCCATCAATACCAAGCTACCTGGCCCTCGGGATCGACATGCCGGACAACGATATTGCAGCCAGATGGATGGTTCGACTCTACCCAATCCGCAGAAATGTCTTCCTTGTCCAGGGTTCCAACCATGTACTTCGAAGTCCTGTTCAGAATGTCACAAAGTTCGGCCATCTGGAACACACCATAGGTCGCGTTACTGGTCCCCTCGAATTTTAAGTCCGTCTCGACCGGACGTCCGGGCTTGCTGGTGGTGGAGGGCTGCCGCACCTTCGACCCGTCCTTGTTCCGCTTGGGGGCTTGTGCCGTGTTGTTGCACGCCACCGCGCGGCCAGCACCGAGGGACACGCCCCAATGACACGTGTTCTGATCTCCGGTCTTGTGGACGTGGAAGATATGACCTCTCGGGATATTATCCCATTGATCCCTACCGCCGATGAGGGCACCCTCCCCCAGGTACAGCCTCGCCGTCGTGTCCAGCATTTGGCTGCCTTGCTTCGCGAGCCAGCGTCGCGACACGAATCCCGCCGCGAACAACCAGGTACTCGTGCCGTTGTAGCAGACCGGCCCGGTGCCGAGGTTGGTGTCCGCGCGAGTTCGCAAGTACCCGGTCACATTTCCGGTGGCGTTACAGACGGCGACTGCCGCAGCCGCCAGGGCATCCTTCGTCGGAGCCGGAGCCCTCTCGTATAGCCTGATCTCGCCTTCGATAACTGTCTTGGTCTTTCCTAGCATCTTATCGCGTACGCCGATAAGCGCTGTGTCGTTTGCGAGCTGCATTGCCGCGTGCGGCTGCCGGTAGTAGATGATCGTGCAAAGGAGCAGTGCGCGCACGGCGATGTGCTGATCGTCAGACCCTTCCCGCCAGGCGGTCGACCCGGAGAGCGATAGCAGGTCTTTTTGGTCAGCAGTCCAGGTGGCGGTCTTCGCAGCAACATCGTGCCCTAGATTCGCCGACAGATTAGTGAGACAGTTCAACGCCTTCGTGAATCGCTTGAGGGTATCCGACATGAGCGGGCCACTCCTGGTGGTTTCGAACACTTCGGTTTTGGTTCGGCGCTCGCGGCTCGCCGTTAAGGTTAGTGTACCTGGCCTGGGGACCGATGTCCAGTGAACGATGCCCTGACTGCACTAACTTTGCTACAGTCCCCATTTGTCTCTTATTTAGCCGCGAAGCGGAGCGCGTTGACCTCGCGCTCCGCTCCGCGTTGCGTCTAAACGAGCAGGGAGGAATCTCCTACAGCTTTCTCGTCGCCCCGGATTTGCTATCATGGAGGAAGAGAGACGCAACACCGATTTCCCGCCCCGAGAACCTCCCCATGCTCCTGAAGATGGCCTGGCGAATGCTCCGCGAGACCGACAAGCGTCTGGTCTGGAAGCTATTCTGGAACATGGGCGTCAAGGGGATGCTTTCCGTCGAGAAGCACAAGAGCCGACTCAAGCGCGGCCAGGTGTTCCCGCCATTCCTCTACATTTCCATCATCAACAGCTGCAACCTCCGCTGCCAGGGCTGCTGGGTCGATGTGGCGGCCAAGCAGAAGGTCATCGAGCCGCCCCAGTTCGACCGCCTCCTGAACGAGGCCAAGGCGATGGGCAACTCGTTCTTCGGCATCGTCGGCGGCGAGCCGTTCATGCACCCCCACTTGCTCGACATGCTGGCCCGGCACCCGGACGCCTACTTCCAGGTGTTCACCAACGGGCAGTTCATCACGGACGAGCGCGCCAAGCGCATGCGCCGTCTGGGCAACATCACGCCGCTGATCTCCGTCGAGGGCAACGAGATCATCAGCGACCAGCGGCGGGGCCGGTCCAACGTCTACTCCAAGACGATGGAGGGGCTGAACCACTGTTTGCGAAACAAAGTGATGACGGGCGTTTGCACGAGCATTTGCCAGACGAACATCGACGACTTGTTGACCGAAAAGTGGATGGACCGCCTCATCGAGATGGGCGTCCTCTACACCTGGTTCCACGTCTATCGACCGATGGGGCCGGACGCCTGCCCCGACCTCTGCCTGACGCCCGAACAGCAGCTGCGCGTCCGCGAGTTCGTGACCGAGATGCGCGCCAAGAAGCCGATCGTCATCGTGGACGCCTACCACGACGGCGAAGGCAAGGCGCTGTGCCCCGCCGCCACGGGCATCACGCACCACATCAACCCCTGGGGCGACATCGAGCCTTGCCCCATCGTGCAATTCACGCGCGAGTCGATCCACCCCTCGGAAGAGGACCCGCGCTCGCTGCGGGACAAGTTCCTCCACTCGTCGTTCCTGCACGAGTTCCGCGAACTCGCCGCCACGACGACGCGCGGCTGCATCGTCCTCGAGCGCCCCGACCTGCTCGCCGACCTGGTCGAGCGCCACCAGGCCAAAGACTCCACCGCCCGCAAGACCGCCCTCGCCGAGCTGCGAAACCTGACCGTCCGCACCTCGCAGTACAACCCCGGCCACGAGATACCCGAGAAGAACTGGCTCTATCGCATCGCCAAACGCTTCTGGTTCAACGACTTCGGCGTCTACGACGGCCACGACCACTCGCGCGGCTCGGCCCCGGCTTTGCTCGCAGGTGACAAGGTGACAAGGTGACAAGGTGACAAGGTGAGGCGTCGTAACTGCCCCTTGTCACCCTGTCACCTTGTCACCTTGTCACCTTGTCATGGCTTGATCGTGACGTTGCGGATCACCGGCACCTTGAGGTCGATCTTGACCGGCTCGGTCGTCCATGCCGTGCCGATGTTGCCCGACTTGTCCGTCGCGTCGATGCGGAAGTAGACGACGGGGGGCAGCTTGGCGATCGAGCAGCGGTATCGGTCCTTCGCCTCCCCACGGACGACGAGTTCCACCCACGGGCCTTCCGGCTTCTCCGAGTAACGGACGGTCACGGGGCGCTGTTCGAGGTGTTCGTCGGTAACGGCCCACTCGAGGACGACCTCGCCGCCGTTTTCATCGAGTATCTTGACCGGCTCCATCTTGACTACCGGGGCCGTCGTATCGACCACGACCCAGGTATGAGGCCGGTCGCCCGCTTTCGGGGCCGGGGACGACAGCCCCGCGCCGCTGCGGGGGTTGAGCTTGAAGCCGTAGGTTCCTTCGTCCTTGACCGAGACCACCACCTTGCCCGTCGGCTTGACCTCGTCGGCGAAGCGCTCCCACGCCTTGGCGTCTTTCGTCCACCACACCTCGACCCCCTTGACCTGGGACGGGCCGACGTTGTCGAGGTCGTAGTTCAACTGGAACTTCTTGTCCTTCACATAGAGCGTCGCGACCGGGTCGGCGGGCACTTCCTTCGTCAGGGGCTTCGCTTCCTTCTCTGCGACATCGGCGTCCGGCTCGGACGCCTCTTCGCCAGCGGGGCGAACTCGGTATCCCGTCTTGACATTCTCTTCCTCCTCTTGAACGACGATGCGCGGCGTCACGAGGACGAGGAGGCTCTCGGTCCGCTTGCTGTAGCTGACGTTCTTGAACAGACGGTTGATGTAGGGGATCTCGCTGAGGACCGGCAGGCGGTGTTCTTCGCGGACTTCTCGCACCATCTTCCAGGAGGCGAGGACCGCCGTCTTGCCGTCGGGGATGACCATCGTCTTGTCGATCCGAATCACGTTGCGGTGCGGCTGCTGGATGTACTGGGTCATGATGACCGGCTTGTCCTTCCCGTCCTTGTCGCTGGCCCCCACCGCGCAGAAGACCGGGTAGGTCGGCACCGGCGTGTCGATGTGGCTCATTTCGACGCCCAGGCGCAGCTTGACGGATCGGCGGTCCGCCGAGACGACCGGCAGCGCGCTGACCTTCACGCCCGACGATAGCGTCTGGACGCGCGGGACGATCGCCTTGCGGCCCTCGACCCTCCCGATGTCCATCCCCGTGACGAACGACTGGTCGTCACTGACATCGAGTTTCACCTCCTGGCCGCTGATCGCGGTCATCTTCGGAGCTTGCATCACGTTGGCGGACTTGTCCTCCTGGACCTTCTTCATGAGGACGCGATGTTGCGTGTCGTCGAGGAAGGAGAGGGCGGGTTCACCGGCCTCTCGGGGCGTCTCCAGCCCCAGAGCCTCGACCGTCTCCGTAGACATCGTGATGAAACGGATTTCCAGGGCGACCTGGAGGTCCATATCCCGGCGCATGGAGGCGAGGAGATCCTGGACTTGTTCGTGAACGTCGGTCGACTGGTTGACGACGAGAGACGACGTGAGGGGATGGTACGTCAGCGTCCCTTCGCCGCCCCGATCCGCCCACGTCTTCGGGCAGACGGCCGAGGTGATCGTCTGGATGAGCTTGTCTTCGGTCGATTTGCCCCCGCCGATGGGCAAGACGAGGTCGGCTACGGGATAGGTACAGGTGCGCATCTTGCTCTTGCAGGAGTGCGGACAGGCACCGGGCGGGCAGGCCGCGAATGATAGCGCGGCGAGGCCGACGACGATAGTGCCGACCAGGGCGGCGCGGAAGGAGTACGCGATCATGAACGAAGCCCTCGAGGCGTAAGTGGGGGGCGGGAAATGGGTCGCCAACCGAACTGGTTCGCGTTATAACGACCCGCCTCGTTGGGGCAATGGGAATATGGATCCTGGCCGCTCGCCCCACCCTACGGTTCGCGGCGAACCCAGTGATACACCCGGCAGAATTGGAAGGGACTGCGGGCATTGTCCGGGCTTAGGATCGATGGCGTGCGCTCGACGCAGCGCCAGCCCTGGCCCGACGACGCGAGGCTCGCCGCGATCACCGGCTCTTCGTTGGCGGGCAAAGCGGTCGTCATCAGCCACAACGAAGATCGCGTTCGTCCGACATGCGCCCAGTCGATCTCGTCGGCCCAGATCACGCGGTCGCCCTGCCGGCCCAGTTGCCAGGCGAAGAGGGGGCTGATTCCTTTCGCGGGCTGGAGGACGAGGATCGCGTCGTCGCCCGATCGCGCGGCGAGGTCGTCCATGAGGGACCGCGCCCATTGCGCTTCCAGATCCCGATAGGGGCGGACGAAATCGCGGACCGTTCCCCCGATCCCGATCGCCCCCAAGAGCGCCGCGATGCCCAGGGTGGCCCTCCAGCGGCGTTCCGGTTGCGACCACCGCTCGACGAGGACGGCTATACCGAGGCCCGCGAGTAAGCAGTAGAACGGCGCGACGTGTTGCGTCAGACGACAGGAGGTGTTGTACGGGTATTTGTGGAGACACGCGGCAGTGAACCACAGCCCGAAGACGGACGAGACCAGCAGGAGGAACGAGCGCTGACCGCCGCGCCACATCGCAACGATGCCGATCATCCCGAAGAAAACGGTCAGGGAACTGCCGCCGTCGGAGGCACCGAGAGGGTACGCCGCCATCTGGCCGGTGTGGGCAAGGACGAACCATCGAACGAAGGCGATCGGGTCCGCCGACGGCGGGAAGCCGTCCTTCCAATAGTTCTGCATCCCCTCGGCGGTGTTGGTGTCGCCGACCGCCGAGGCCATGTGAGGCACGGAGACGAGGAGATAGTGCGCCGCGAACGACCCGACGAGTAGCAGCCCGTAAATGGCGAAAAGCACCCAAACAGTAGGTTTTCGCTCGCGCCACACGACCGGCAAGAGCGCGATGCCGATCCCGCTGGCGACGAACACGGCCGGATAGGACGACCAGATGGCGACGGGGACGATCGCCGTGAGGCCGATGAGGGGTCGGAGTCGGGCGGGGTAGCGCAGCCACGACACGGCGGCGACTAGCAGGGCCAGGCTCATGAACAGGTCGAGGGCGTAAGGTTTGGACAGCGAACCCATCGTCGCGGGCCAGATGGACATGGCGAAGATGCCGATCGCAATCGTCCGCGCCAGGGGCGGCATGGTCAGGCGGGCGAGCCGCCAGAACAAGACCATCGACCCGAGACAGGCCAGGAAGGACGGCAGGCGAACCGAGAGTTCGCCGCTCCCGAACAGCTTCAGCGAGGCGAGCGTCGAGGCGTGATAGAGGAATGGGGCGATCTGACAATTATCGATCGGCCCAAAGAGATCGCCGAAGTCGCGTGTGAAGTAATTGAGGAGGAGCATTGCCTCGTCCCCCCAGACGGGGAACGCCAGGAAGTACCGCGAGCATCGCCACAACAGGCCGATCGCGACGAGCCCGAAAGCGAGGAGCCGCAGCTTCCTCGCGTTGGCCTTTTCCCATCCTGCGGGATGATGATCTGGCAAGAGAACAGGAATGGGTAAGCTGGCGACCGTGGA
The DNA here is from genome assembly GCA_025356615.1 of Planctomycetia bacterium. Classification (GTDB taxonomy): domain Bacteria; phylum Planctomycetota; class Planctomycetia; order Gemmatales; family Gemmataceae; genus JANXSH01. The sequence goes on from JANXSH010000553.1 coordinate 8,340, forward strand.
CATGGAGGAGCCTCCTCGAGACGTGGCGGACAAAGGGCGCTTTTGTGTGTATCAGGAAGAGGGAGAGAAATCCAGACGGGACAAATGAACCAGGAGACGCCATCATGCAACTGGGATTCGTCAGCGCGATCGTGCCGGAACTGTCGCTGAAAGAGGTCTTCGCCCTGGCCGCCGACGAGGGGTTCGCCTGCGTCGAGCTGATGTGCTGGCCTGCGGGAAAGGCCGACCGGCGCTACGCGGGAGTGACGCACCTCGACGTGTCACGCCTGGATGCCGACGCCGTCGGACGGGTACATGACCTCGTGAAGAAGTCCGGCGTGGCGATCTCAGGGCTAGGCTATTACCCCAACCCGCTGACGCCGGACGACGAGGGACGGCGCGTCACCGTCGAACACATCGGCGCGGTGATCGACGCGGCGAAGGCGCTGGGGCTGGGCGTCGTCAACACGTTCATCGGCAGGGACCACACGAAGTCACTCGCGGAACAGTGGCCGCGATTCGACGAGGTCTGGCCGGGCCTCGTCCGCCGTGCGGAGTCGGCGGGGGTGAAGATCGCCATCGAACACTGCCCGATGCTGTTCTCCGACAACGAATGGCCGGGCGGGAAGAACCTCGCCGTCGCTCCGGCGGTGTGGCGGCAGATGTTCGACCGCGTGCCCGGCCCGACGCTGGGGCTGAACTTCGACCCGTCGCACCTGATCTGGCAGATGATCGACATCCCGCGCGCCGTCCGCGAGTTCGGCCCGCGCATCTACCACGTCCACGCCAAGGACGAGCGCATCGACCGCGACCGCCTCCACGAACACGGCGTCATGGGCCTGGGCTGGCACGTCCCCAAGCTGCCCGGCCTCGGCGATGTCGCCTGGGGGCCGTTCTTCGCGGCGCTGACGGATGTGGGGTATACGGGGCCGGTGTGCATCGAGGTCGAGGACCGCGCCTACGAGGGGTCGCTCGACGACCGACGCCGGGCGCTGCGGCAGAGCAAGAGATTCTTGGAGCAGTGGGTGTAGAGAATCGATCGCACACGAACCGTATGGAAGGTCGAGCGGAGACTAACTCCCGGATCGACTGAGGATCGGTGGAAGGATCAGTTCCCGATTTGGGAGTTGTGGCCGGGGTCGAAGACCCCGGTGGCCTGACACTCGCGTCACTCCTAGGGGTGGAGTGAGTGGCGCTTTCCGGGGTCTTCGACCCCGGCCACAACTCCCCACCAGGATTTCGGAATCTTATCATTGAATTGATCTTAAGGCAAATACGCACATTTCTCAGCCCCCTTGACAAGCGGCTCGAGCCTCTTTATGCTCATACAATAATCAGCTCGCACAATAATTGAGGTGGGAAAGAATTTCCGGGGGGATGACTCCCGGTGTTCGTTGCTCGCGCTCATACTCTATCTGAGGATCTTACATGGCACGGAAGTTTAGCCTCGAGTACCTGGAGACGAGAGACACCCCGGCGGCCTTCGGCCTCGGCTGGGTCGATCCTCAACACGTCACGCTGAGCTTTGCCCCGGATGGGACCTCCGTCTCGGGAGCCTCGAGCAACCTCTTCTCGCACCTCCAGGCGGACGGCCTGAGTAGCGCGGCGGTCCAGTCCGAAGTCCTTCGTGCCATCCAGACCTGGACGAGCCAGGCCAATCTGAACCTGAGCGTCGTCGGCGACAACGGCACCGCCATCGGAGCGAATGGCCTCCCACAGGGCGATTCGCGCTTCGGCGACATCCGCATCAGCATGCGAGCGCTCCCCGGCAACTACCTCGCCATCACCTCCCCGCCGGGCCTCAACGAAGAGACCCGCGCCGGGGACATCATCCTCAACAGCAATTACGATTTCTCGATCGGCAACCAGTCGGGCCGCTACGACCTCTACACGACGCTCCTCCAGGAGACCGGGCACGCCCTCGGCCTCGCCAACAGCACGAACGTCGATTCCCCGATGTACGAGTGGTATCAGGGCGTTCGCACGGGATTGGACGCGAGCGATGTCACCAACATCCGCGCTCTCTACGGCGCTCCCACCTCGACCCCGCCCACGATCTGGACTCCGCCTATCCCCATGTACGTCCAGGATGGCGGAACGAACGAGACCATCGCAACGGCCACGACCCTCCAGGGAACCGCAGGCTTCACCTCCCTCCAACACTACCTCCAATTCGGCAAGATCGAGTCTGCCGGCGACGTGGATGTCTACAAGATCAGCGCGGGGTCGCAGACCTCGAACCTGATCGCGACGATCAGCTCCGTGGACGGCGTCACCCCGGCGGTCACGTTCTACGACGCGAACGGGACGGCCCTCGTCGCGACCAACATCTCGACCAGCGCGGCGACGAGCGTCTATCAGGTCGAGGGGGTTCCGTCCGGGTCGACCGTCTACGTCCGCGTCGTCGGCGGTACATCGGGCACCTCCAACCCGACCACGTCGCCTCCTCCGGGGACGGGTTCGACTTCGCCCAACTCGACCCCTCCCCCCATGCCCTCTTCCTACCGGCTCACCGTCGATTTCTTCGTCAAGAAGGTCGATATGCCCGTCGTCGCATCCGACGCACTGAGCGCGACCAACCCCGCAGTGTACTCGTCGCTGACGATCAACACGACGCAGGTCATCGCCTTCAACCTCCTGAGCCAGATTCAGGGGGCGGGTTCGGCGACTACTCTCCAAATCTCGGTCTACAACAACACCACGCACACTCTCGTCGCCACCTGGACGGCCACCCCCGGCGTGGACGCCCCGCAGACGCTCCTGCTCTCCCCTGGAGAGTACGAGATCAAGATTTCCGGTTCGTTCCTGGCGGGGAGCGCCTCCGTCGGTTACGACCTGCGGTTGTTGACCCTGACCGACCCGATCGGGGTTCCCCTCATCAACCCGGCGACCCAGCCCGGCGGAACGCAAGCGCCTCCCCCGCCCGACTGGTTCTGGCAGCGCTTCGACAACGCCTACTATTCCTGGATGTTCAACCTCCAGTG
>JANXSH010001212.1 GCA_025356615.1 Planctomycetia bacterium
GTACTCGTCCGTCTGCGCCGCGATCCAGTCCAGCCCCGCGAACAGGGGGCGAACCAGCGGCGAGAGCAGGCGATAGCGCGAGAGACTACGCGGACTCATCCGGGCGTTGACCAGCGCGACGGGGATGCGCCGGCGGCGGACTTCACGCAGGAAGTTCGGCCATAGCTCGCTCTCGGTCAACACAATCAGCGAAGGCCGCAGCCGATCGAGCGTCCGTCGGCAGGCCCAGGTGAAGTCGAACGGGAAGGGGAAGACAACGAGATCGGGGAACAGCTTGCGCGCCTCCTCCATCCCCGTATCCGTCGTCGCGCTAACGACGCAAAGCCGATCGGGGTGGCGTTCCCGAAAGGCCGGGACGAGTTGCCGCAAGACGTGGACCTCGCCGAGCGAGACGGCGTGGAACCAGACCGCGCCGGTCGGCACGTCCATTTCCAGCCCGCGCAGTTTGTGGCGCAACCCCTGCCGGTATCGCCCCGTCCGCCAGGACCGATAAAGGAGCCACGGCGACAGCAGGAGCAAGACGACGAGGTAGAGTACATCGAGCAGCAGGGCCATTGGGAATCCTTTCCTCTCCTCCTCGTTCCCACGCGGAGCGTGGGAACGAGAGCGTCGCGGAGCGTGGGAACGAGACTACTCTGTCTTCTCTCTGTGTGTTCCTCTGTGTCCTCTGTGACTCTGTGGTTAGTTCTCTTTATTCTATGCAGTCTGGCGGGCGTGGCAGTTCTTGTACTTCTTCCCCGAGCCGCACGGGCAGGGGTCGTTGCGGCCGACCTTCTGGCCGCTGTTGCGGATCGGCTCGGTCTTCTTGACCTCGCCGGTGCTGCCCAGCTCGCCGTTCGATTGGGCCTGGGCGCGGGATTGGAAGGTCGGGGCGGCGTCGTGGGTCGTCGCGGTGATCGCGTAGATGGAGTCGGCGATGTCCTCGCTCTCTTCCATGCGGAAGACGGTCTCGGTGACGCGCTCCTCGAAGCCCTCGCGCATCAGGGCGAACTCCTTCATGCCCTTTTGCTTGTAGACGATCTTCGGGTCTTCCTGGCCGTAGCCGCTGAGGCCGACGCCCGAACGCAGGTGGTCCATCGTGTAGAGGTGGTTCTTCCACGACGTGTCGAGTTGGCGCAACACGAGGCTGCGCTCCATCGCCTGCATCTCGGGGCGGAACTTGGAGTCGAACGCCGTCCACAGCCGTTGGCGGATCGTCTCGGGGGAGTGGTCGGTCAGGCTCTCGGCGGGGACGGTGATGCCGTAGGTCTGCGTGAACCACTCGGCGAGTTCGCGGGCGTCGTCGGCGTCCGCCACGCGGTCGGTCTTCTCGAACGTCTTCTCGAGTTGCTCGTCGATCAGTTCCTCGCTCTTGGCGGGGTAGCTGGCCTTGCTCGCCTCGAGGAGGATTTGTTGGAGGCGCTGGCGCGACTGGGTGCGGAAGTCCTCCTCGGTGATCTTCTCCGCGACATCGGGGAATCGTTGCTTGGCCCAGCCGAAGACACCCTCGCGGTTGTACTTCTGCCCGCCCTGGGTGGGCTGCGTGCGATCGCTCATGAACTGGGCCATGCCAGCCTTGACCGGGAACTCGATCTCCTTATCGCGGTACAGGTCGCGGACGCGGGCGGAGAGGACGGCCCGGACCTCGTGCTCGGTCTTCTTCGCCAACTCCTCGGCGGTCATCTTGATGCCGTACTGGAGACGCGCCCAGTCGCACAGCGAGCGCAGGCCCCAGTCAGGCTGGAGGTAGGGTTTGCCGTCGCTGAGATCGACGACATCGACCATCTTCGTCGCCTCGGCCATGAGGTATTCGCTGAGGTCGTCCGCCCCGATCTGCTTGAGTTGGCGGTCGGTCGTCTTGAGGCCGTAGCGCGTGTTGACCGCGCCCGAGAGCGCCTGCCAGTTCCACTCCGTGGTGTCCTCGGAGCCGATGTTCTCCTCGAGCGCCTCGTGGACGTTCGTCGCGATGGCCTGGATCGCCTTCTCGTGGACGTAGGCCGCCGCCTCCTCGTAGCCCGTGCGGACGAACTCGGAGGGCTTGAACTGGAC
>JANXSH010001214.1 GCA_025356615.1 Planctomycetia bacterium
TGTCTGAAGGGGTGAGGTCTCCCACTGGCCGGTCTTGCTCCCCCTCCCTTTTAGGGGAGGGGGTTGGGGGGGTGGGGTCTAATCAGCGCCTTCCCGTGATCCTCAAAACTACTGTGACGGGATTATCCTACCGGGATGGCACGCGGATGCAACCGGAAATCCGATTCTTCGCCAATCATGCTGAGGCGGTACACGTGAAAAGAAGAAGACCTCCCTCGAAGCCTCGAAGGCGCAAAGGAAGCTCTGGAAGAACTCATTCCTTCTCTTCTTCGAGGCTTCGAGGTAGGTTTTCCTCTCACGAATCAGCGCAGATAGCGGGAGAGCCGATAAGTCGGGCGCTTCTCGATCGGGGTCACTTCTTTTGCTTGTCGAGAAGGGCCTTCCTCAGCTTCTCGATTTCCGCCACCAGCGTGCGGGCGTCCTCGCGCGCCTCTTTCAACTCCTTCTCGGACTGCTCGGTCTCCTTCTTCAGCTTGGCGGCGACTGGATCGGAGGCCAACAGCTCCTCCTTCTGGTGCGCCCAGCGCAACTCGAGCAACTCTTCCTTCAATTCCTTCATGATCTCGCGCAGGGTGGTGGTCTCCTGCTTGATCTGGTCGTTCCGCTTCTTCAGCTTCCCGAGGGAGTCCTGGCGCGCGGATCCCCCGGAAACACCATCGAGCGAGAACTTCTTGGGGTCGATGATTTCGCCGCCGTTCGCCGTGATGAGCGCTCGCAGTGTCGTCACGTCGAGCCGCTGCGGCAATGCCCTCACGACGCCGTCAGCGAAGGCGGCATGGAACACCACGCTGGAAGCGTCTCCCAGTGCGGGGATGGGCTTCTTGGGGTGGTAAGGAATGTCATCGGGTTTGGTCCAGACGACCGGGGCGCGTGCCTCTACGAGGAGGAGGGTGTTGGACGTGCCGTCTGTGAAACTCGCTGGGATCGAAGGGAGACCTCCGCCGGGAGGTGAACTCGATCCACCTCCCGGCGGAGCTAGTAGATCAAATAGATCCGGTGCGCCTGACGAACCACTTCCGCCGGGGGGCGAGCTAGGAGTACCGGGCCTGGGACGAATGATCTGGCTAGGAAACACCGCCTCGGGTCCGACGAGGTATTGGATCGTCGTGCGGTCGGGTTTCGCCCCTGCGATGCCGGAGGCGAAGATGGAGGGCATCTTGGCGATCAGTTTCTTGTTGTGCGGGCTGTCCCAGGACTCGTCGAGTCGGAACTGCTTGTAGAGATTGTCCTCTTCGATGAAGGGCAGGATGGCGACCCGCCAACTCAGTAAGGGCTTGCCCTCCTTACTCACCGACGCGGGCAGGGGCAGATGGCCATTCACTTCATTGTAGTTGTGCATCGCCAGTGCGAGGGTCCTGAAATTGCGACGGAGGCGGAGCCGTCGGACCGCCTCGTCTAGGGTGTCCGGCGGTTGGACGGCGACCTTCGGAGGGTTCGCCTCGCCCCCGACACGCCGCTCGGCCTTCACCGGCGGTTTGTCGGCTACCGTGCCTTCTTGCCGGGCGACCACGACCGCTCCGACTCCCGTGAGGCTGACGGCAGCCAGCATCGTCAGAGCCACGACTTTGAGTTTCGTCCAGAACATTTGTGATAGCACTCCTTCTGCGAGATGAGCGGCGTGGGCCGATAGGCCGGCCGCAGTGAGTTCGTTCGTCGCCGTCGTGCGGAACACTCGGAGGAATAGCATAACTCGCCGGGCGAGAGTGGCGGCCTCACAGGCACTCGCCGTAAGGTGTGCCGCCACCGCGCCGATACCCAGGCCGACGCCCCGGCGTGCGAGACGCTTGCGGAGTAGGTCGCGCGCCCGCGCCAGTCGGCCCGCGACGGTCCCCTCGCGCCAGCCGAGCCGTTCCGCGACCTCCGCGTAGGTCTGCCCCTGGAGGTAGCAACAGACGACGGGCACGCGGTAGCGTTCGGGCAAATGGCTCACCTCTTCGTGCAGCATGCGGGACGACTCGGCGTCCAAGGTGTCTTCCGGTACCGCCAGCACCCGAGTCAGGTCGAGGCCCGCTTCCTGTTGGGACTTCTCCCGGACCAGATGCTCGCGGGCGCGAAGGGCGATCCGGTGCGCGACGCTGTAGAGCCAGCCCGGAAGTGCCTCGCCGCGCGAGATCGCCTTCGCCCTTCGCAGCAAAACGAGGAAGGTGGCCTGGAAGGCGTCTTCGACGGCTTGCTCGTCCCGCAAGACCTGCCAGCAGGTGTTCTGCACCAGGGCCGAGTAGCGCCACATGAGCAACTCGAAGGCCTCCCCATCGCGCTGGTGGACGAACCGGGCGAGCAGGTCTGCGTCGCTGAGGCCGTTCGCCGGGTTGCCGGCGAACAGCTTCCGGAGCGAGCGCAAGAGGTTGTTCCTGATGAGGTCCGCCATTCGGTTGCTCCCACGACGAGGTGTTCCTACTGGTATAGAGCATCCTGGGGACGAGTTACATACGCGAGCTCGTCCGCGAAAGAAACGGGCTTCCGTATGGGTGCGGCAAATCTTTCGGGAGCGTGCCGGGCACCTGCCGCCCACCAGGGGCGGAAGTCCCTGGTGGAGGGCCAGAAGGGTTCCCTCCCCGAAACATATGCCACACCCTTCCGTATCGATCTCGAATTCCCGCATCCCATTCCCTATCCGTTTCCAGAGAGATACTTTTGATAAACTCTGAGACTGCGGCCCAGCGACGGGGTTCCTGACTGGTGAAGCCCCAATCGTGGGATGTGTCGAATCGTGGATCGGTCGCCCCCTCTCTGGGCGACTCATGGGAGATGCTGACATGCGGAAGATTCTCTTGACGGTCGTGATGGCGACCCTGGTATGCCTGCCGGTCATGGCGCAATTCCGCGGCATGGGCATGGGCGGTGACATGAGCGCCCTTCTTCTCACCATCGGAAACGTGCAGAAAGAACTCAAGCTCACCGCCGACCAGAAGACGGCCATCGCCAGCGCCAGTAAGGAGCGCGGGGAAGCCTTCACCAAGGCGCGTGAAGACATGGACATGGAAGGCTTCCAGAAGGCACAGGAAGGCTACACCAAGGCGATCGCCAAGGTGAAGGAAAGCCTGAAGTCCGACCAGAAGAAGCGGCTCCTCGGGATCGAAGTGCAGGTCGCCGAAAAGAACAAGACGGCCACGATCTTCAAGAACGCGGAGGTCGTCAAGGCTCTCGCCATGACCGACAAGCAGAAGGAAACCCTGAAGGAACTGCTCAGCGATAACGAGAAGGACGCCAAGGAACTCTTCGAGGACGCCAAGGCGGCGGGCGACTTCTCGAAGTTCCGCGAAGTCGGCCAGAAGGTCCAGAAGATGAGCGCCGCGACCTACACCAAGGTCAGCAAGAGCCTCAGCGAGACGCAGCTCGAGGCCTGGAAGGAACTCAAGGGCGAGAAGTTCGAGGTGGTCTTCCCCAAGGGTGGGGGGTTCAAGGGTAAGGACAAGCCCAAGGAGAAGAAGACCGACGACCTCTGAGATCGATCACGCCGCGAGTCGAACCACGGATCGCGCGGAGGACACGGATGAGAGACGGGCCGAATCGCCCCAGATAGTTCCTCTCCCTCTTGTCTTTCGACTTATCCGTGTCCTCCGTGTTATCCGTGGTTCGATTCTCTTCCCGGACGCCCCCCTGTAGCCCCTGCCGTTCGTGCGGGGGCTGCGGCTTTTGCCGATGCGCACTCCCCTTCTGCCCTTTCTTCCCCTCCGACCCCGCCGATCCCTCTTTCCCGCCTTGCTCGACTGCGTTAGACTAATCATCGGGTATACCATGAACTCATCGCACGCGAGGTAGCCGTGGCTGACGGCGATCGTTCTCTGGCCATCTTCATCGATTTCGAGAACCTCGCCCTGGGATTCCAGGGCCGACGCGATCGTTTCGACATCATCCGCGTTCTCGAGCGTCTCGTCGAGAAGGGCAAGATCGTTGCCAAGAAGGCTTACGCCGACTGGAACCGCTTCGCCCAGTTCACGCACGGCCTCCACGAGGCGGCCATCGAACTCATCGAAATCCCCCGGCGCGGCCAGACGGGGAAGAACTCCGCCGACATCCGCCTCGTCGTCGATGCGATGGACCTGGCCTACAGCAAGGAACACATCAACACCTTCGCCATCGTCAGCGGGGATAGCGACTTCAGTCCGCTCGTGTCCAAGCTCAAGGAACTCGGCAAGCACGTCATCGGCCTGGGGATGCACGACTCGACCTCCGAATTGCTCCGCGACAATTGCGACGAGTTCATTTACTACGACGACCTGGATCGGAACACGGGCTCGCTTCCGAGCCTGCCGCCGCAACTGTCGGACGCCAAGCGCAAGGTATTCG
>JANXSH010001239.1 GCA_025356615.1 Planctomycetia bacterium
CCAAGGTTTTCCTCCGCGACTGTTACGACCACACCGTGCAGATCATGGACCTCATCGAGAGCTACCGCGACGTCGTCTCCGGCCTCACCGAAATGTGTGTCAAGAGTAGGGGTGATGCGAGTGAAGTGCCGGTGGGCCTCGCTCCGCTCGACCCACCCTACCCATTTGGATAACCTCTTTGTCACACCACCTCAATGTTCAGCGCCGCAGGCCCGATCGTGACGACGCGGAAGTCGCGCGGCGGTGTCTTGCGCAGGTGGTCGAGGATGCTCTTCGTCGTCAGGCCATCGATGCGGCTCTGGATCTCGTCGAAGCTCTGCACTCGGCCTAGGTAATACCAGTCCGACGCGAGAGACAAGGCGCGCGAGCTGGTGGACTCCTGGCGCATGATGAGCGAGGTCTTGAGGCCGACCTTGACGCGGTCTACTTCTTCCTGGGTGATGCCCTGGGGCAGGCGACATAGCTCCTCGATGAGCTTGTCGAGGGCGCGCTGGGGCTTGTCCGAGGCGACGTAGCCCATGATCGAGCCGCGATCCTTCATGGGCATGTAGGAGGCGCTGACGGAGTAGCACAGCCCCTCCTTCTCGCGGAGTTCGGTGAAGAGCCTCGCGCCCATGCCGCCGGAGAGAATGTTGACCGCGCCTAGCGCCTGGTAGTAGTCCGGGTGATCGACCGGGACACTCGGGTAGGCGAGCGCGATGTGGGTCTGCTCGAGTTCCTTCGTCAGATGGGAGTGGCCCGTCGGCTCGGGGCCGAGGATCGAGGGGGTCGGCTCGGAGCCTTTCCAGTCGCCGAAGAGGCGTTCGACCTGGTCGCGGATCTTCGGCCAGTCGATGTTGCCCGCGACGGAGACGATCGCCCCCGCCGGGCCGAAGTGGCGTTTGTGGTAGGCTTTCACCTCGGCGAGCGTCACCGCCTCGACGCCCTCGATGGTGCCGCGATGGTCGTTGCAGAGCGGCGACGGGTAGAGGCGTTTGCGCAGCTCGAGCATGAGCATCGACGATGGTTCGTCTTCCAGTCCCTTGAGATCCTGGACCGCGAGGGCCTGGATCGGCTCGAGTTCTTCCTCGGGGAAGTGCGGGCGGAGGAGGACATCGGCGAAGATGTCCATCGCGGGCGGGAGGTTCTTGGCGACCGTGCCGCCCCAGAATCGCATGTGGGCGACGCCGACGCTCTCGCTCCGGTCGAGGCCGAGGTTGTCCTGGGCGAGCATGAGCGCGCGGTTGTCGCGGCTGCCGGCCCCGCGCGTCATCATCCCCGCGACGATCCCGGCGAGGCCGGGCCTCTCGGCCGGGTCGTTGGCACAGCCGGCGGGGACGAGGAAATACATGGCCGCCGAGCGGACGTGCGGCATGGGTTCTGCCAGGAGCGTGAGGCCGTTGGCGAAACGGTGTTGGAAGGCGTCTTGGGTCACGGAATCCTCTAGAAGACAGGGATCGCCGTCTCCTGCTCGACCGGGGTCAGGCAGGGGGGGACGGCCTTGTAGACAACCTTCGCGCGGCGGAAGCCCAGGCGCTGGTACATGCGAATCGCAAGCTCGTTGTGGGCCGTCACCTCGAGGACGCCCCGTCCCAGTCCCGAGTCGAGCATCCCCTGGAGCGCCTGGAGGAGTAGAGCTTTTCCCAGTCCGAGGCCGCGACATTCGGGGACGATGCCGACGTTCTGGATACCGCCGAAGACGCCTCGATCCCGGAGCGCCTGGACGGTGCCACAGGGACCGAAAGGGCCGACGACGAGCCAGGTCGATTCGGGGATGAACGCCCGTCGACGGGTGATCTCGGTCATCAGCCCGCGACACCCGTAGGCCGAGCCGAGGCTGGGGAAGACGACGGCGTCGATCTCGCCGACGAAGCAGCGGCACAGCACGTCGGCGTGCGTGTCGAGGAGGTCCGGCCGCCAGGCGACCGGCTCGTAGCCCGCAGGCCAGCGAGGCGGCGGTAGGCCGGCGAGATCGGCCTCCATCTTGAAGCGCTTGAAGTACGAGATCGGCAGCTGCATCCGCGCGCCCTTGTTCGTGTCGAGGTATCGCTCCTTGCATTCTATCTCGAGGAGGGCGCGGAATCCACACTCCTACGGCGAGAGTCGTTTTAGGGAGGTTCGCGAAGACCTCGTCTACTAACCCTTCGTTGTCAAAAACCCCCTCTCTTCTAATCGGAACAGGCGGTCACAGCGATGTAAAGACATACTGCTAGCAACAAGCCAGCTGCTGTGGACACGGCGAAAGGTGGCGTACTTCCCGAAGCGACTCATCGGGACGCTTTACTCATTCGGACTGCCGGGCGAGGACGAGGTGGAGCGCATGGGCGAGGGGGAGAAGCCGGAGGCGCTGCAGGGTGCGGGACGCTTCGTGATCGGGTCGTGTCAAGGAGGGACGCATCCAGGCTTGTTACGCACTGCTTTTATCGGACGGGCAGAGCCTCGTAAGGGGAGGTGAGACAGCGGCATTTTCATTGCCCACACCTACAGCACTTCGACTTATTTGGATGATTCACTCCGACCAATTTGTAACCCCTTCGGGGCAAATACTATCGAGCCAGTACCCTTTATTCCACGGTATTGGGGCTGAGAGGCGACGCAACTCGCATCAGGTGAGGAGAGCGTCACCCGCGTCGAACTGCCCACGGCTGGCTACCGGTCTCTAGCGTCGAAGCCGAGGCGATGGCAGACCCCTTCGCCGAGCGAGGGAAGAGTGTTTCGGGAATCACTGGATCGCGTATCAGATGGCAACGGCGGGGACCGCAGTCTCGAGGGCGCATCCCACTTGCCTCGGGTCGATTGCATCCTGGGCCAGTGGTTTCGGTGCCCCGTCGAAGCCCTGGGTCGAGCGGACGTAGGCGTGGACCACGTCGTCGATCGGTCCGACCTGGCGGATCTGTCCCTGGTCGAGCCACACGCCGATCTCGCACATGCGTGCGATCGCCTCGAGGTCGTGGCTGACGACGACGATCATCTCGGCCCGGTCCATCATCTCCCGCATGCGTCGGCGGGCCTTTTCTTGGAACGACATGTCGCCGACGCTCAGCACCTCATCAACGAGTAGGATTTCCGGCTCGATCGTCGTCGCTATCGAGAAGGCGAGCCGGACGAGCATGCCGGCGGAGTAGTAGCGCACGGGCATGTCGAGGAACTTGCCCAACTCGGTGAACTCCGCGATGGCGTCCATCTTGCTCCGCAGTGTCCTCGGCGTCTCGCCCTGGAGGTAGCCCCGGTAGCGGATGTTCTCCCAGCCGCTCGCCTCCGGCTCGAAGCCGAGCATGAGGTCGAAAAGGGAGCTGATGCGCCCCGTAACGAGCCTCCTGCCGGCGGTCGGCTCGTAGACCCCGGCCAGGAGCTTGAGCATGGTACTCTTGCCCGCGCCGTTGGGGCCGATGATGCCGACGCGGTCGCCGCGCGCCAGGGTCAGGTTGATCCCGCGCAGCGCGGGCACCTGCATGAACGTCGGGATGCGCCGGAGCCACATCCCCCGGACGAGGTATTCCTTGAGCGAGAGCCGAGTCTGCTGCTTGCGGACCTGAAACGTGAGATCGACGCCATCGAGTTCGATGCGTGCCATGAAGGACGGCTCCTTGCCTCGAGGTCAGCGGTCCTCGCGAGAGGCCGACGTGGGGAACTGGTCCAGAGCCGACAAGTGCTCCGCACCGGGCCGATCGCCCGAAAAACCCCTGCTGAGACCTTCATGGTGCAATAACCGTGCGTGGGGGGTGACGACGACGTGCAAGTCACGTCCTTGCAAGCGGCGACACAGATCGACATCTCCATAAGTGACCGGGTAGCGCTCGTCGAAGCCCCCGACGGCCTCGAACGACTCGCGGCGGACGAGCATGCACGCCCCGGTGATGGCCGGAACGGCCCGGACGTGGCCGAGTTCGTCGAGCTGGCCGCGATGGTCCGCCGGCAGGCCACGGTAGACGTGGACCCAACGCCCGGTCGGCCCCTGGTAGACCCCGGCGTGCTGGATCGTGTCGTCGGCGTACAGCAGCGTCGCGCCGACCGCGCCGACATCGGCCCGCTGGGCGACGGCAAGCATCCGGTCGAGCCAATCGGGGTGCATGATCTCGGTGTCGTTGTTCAGGAAGAGGAGGTAGTCTCCGGTCGCCTGGGCCGCCCCGGCGTTGCACAGCCTCGAGAAGTTGAACGGCCCGTCCTGGGCCACTACCAACGTCGAGGGCCGATCACTGAGTCTATCGAGGTAGCGGAGCGTGCGCGGCTCCCGGCTCGCGTGATCGACGAGGACCAATTCGCGGTCGGCGTAGTCGGTGTCGCGCAGACTACCGAGGCAGCGCCGCAACAACTCCGGCTGGTCGCGGAACGGGATGATGATGCTCACCCTGCCGCAGGGCCGGGCGTGTCCCTCTTCAAGGATCTGACAGGGCGGGATTTCGACCTGGGTCGCCGGGTCGAGCCGCCGACCGCCGAGGAGACGACGTACACCCCGAGCCAGAGAGATCCACGGTCCGACCCAACGCAGGCGCGCCTCGCACAGCTCGCGTTCGAGTTGCTCGGCACGACGCCATTGCTCGTAGTAGCGCTGATTCAACTGGTGGATCAACTCGCTGGGACGCGAACCCGATTTTCGGCGGCGCGAGGGGCCAGACATCCTGTGTACCTCATTCGCGGAGCCGCCCAGAGCATGGGTCGACCGCCGTCCTCTTCGTCCTGTGGTCGAACGAAGGCATGCTAACACCGTCCGCGTCCGGGGGTCAATGCCAGAGGATGAGAGGGTGGGACTACGGAAGTAGGCATTCGAGGGGAGATCCCCCCCAAGCCCAGCGGTTGCAACCGCTGGGCTTCGGCTACTTCCATAGTCACACCCAGGATGAGTCAAGAAGCAACGGCGTATACGAACAGAGAGCCGCCGACGCGAGTCTGCGGGT
>JANXSH010001249.1 GCA_025356615.1 Planctomycetia bacterium
CCTGCTACTTCGCGCGCGAGGCGGTGGAATCAATTTGACGAATCGTGGCGAATTGCTTGACAATGTGTGTGTGTGTGTGTGTAATCTGTGGTGTAGTTCAACCTCTCCCCCAGGACTACTCCTATGAAATGCCTCGCACTCATCCTCCTCGCCGCAGCGCTCGCACCTACTTCGGCATTCGGCCAGGGCACCATCACGAGCGACGCGGGCTACCCGAAGTCCGATGTCGTCGGGAAGGTGTTCGACTCGGGAAGCTACACTATCGATCCCGGCTACACCATTGTGGGGATAGGCATGTACGCCAGGCCCGTGGCTGGTGGGAGCGGCGGTACGGCCGTCGCCACGGTCGTACCCGCTAATAAGTCCTATACCTCAGCTATCGACGGCCTCACTTCCAAGGCCAAGTACAACGTGTTCTCGCTTCTCACTGTCACGAAAGGCGGTATCGAGTACCATGTTTTCACACCGGATGTCCTGGTGACCATCAAGTAGCCAAGTCGGGCCAGGGCGTCCGGGAATCATCCAGAGAGGAGAGGAAATATGCGACGTAAAGGGCTAACACTGATCGAACTATTGGTGGTCATCGCCATCATCGCCGTTCTCATCGGCCTCCTCCTGCCGGCGGTCCAGAAAGTGCGCGAGGCGGCGGCTCGTCTCTCGAGCATCAACAAGTTGAAGCAGATAGCGGCTGCCACCCACAATTTCGCTGCGACCAATGAGAGCCGACTGCCGACTATCGACGGCTCAGCGGGAGGGCCGAATCCCGGCCACTCCCTGTGGGTGGCCTTGCTTCCTTACATCGAACAAGATGCCCTCTATCGCCGCCACCGCGATGCCAATTGGGCGTATGACGAAATCGGCACGGTCATGGCCTTTATCAGCCCTGCCGACCCCACATACCGCGCTGGCGACGACTCCTTATACATGACAGCCAGCTACGCCGCGAACGCCCAGGTCTTCTACAATGGCCCCTCCCTAAGCAAAACCTTTATCGACGGCACCTCGAACACACTTGCCTTCGCCGAACACTATGCGGAGTGCGGCGGGAGAAAGTTCTACTACTCTGTCTTCAAGGCATCCCTTTTTTCCCACCGTGCCACCTTCGCCGACGGGGGTTTTGAGGTTGGCTCCGGGGCAAATGGCCACGACAACTACCCGATCACCACCGGCAACCCACCCACGACGATCGGGGCGTGGAACTTAACATTCCAGGTTGCCCCCCGTCCTGGCCCGGACTGTAACCGCAGGGTGCCCAACACGCCCCACCGTAGCGGCATGCTCGTCGCGCTGGGGGACGGCAGCGTCCGTACCCTGGCCCCGTCGATGTCCAGCTCCACCTACTGGGGAGCCGTCACTCCCGCCGGGCGAGAAATCCTTGGGAGTGATTGGTGACGTTGATCTCCGGTCGGCACCATGATCCCCTCACGGCTTCCCCCGCCCGATCGCGGTCGGCTCCAGCGGCTCGATACGCACGTCGTCGAAGTAGACCGTGCCCATCCCGGTCATCGCCAGGCTGACGTTGATGAGGCCCGACGCGGGCACCTCGCGGTAGACCGCGTAGCGCTTCCAGAGCGGCAGACTCTTCGTGATCCGAAACGAGAGCGGTTCGCCGCCGGCGCTGTCGAAGAACATCGCCCCGTCGGGCGATCCGCTGACGCCCGCAGGAATGCGGATCCACGCACTGATGCGGACCAACGTCCCCGGTGGGAGCTTGACGGCGGGGCTGTGCAGGGCGGTGTAGGTTCGCTGCAAGGCGACCGGAACCCGCAAAGGATCCTTCGCCGTCACCTTCATCATGAGACTCTGCTTTCCGGTGTGGGCGGAGTCCTTGACCCGCCGGACGCGGACTTCGACTTGGTCGAGGCTCTTGACCTCCTGGATGAACCAGCCCGTTTGGTCGCGTTCGGGGTCCAACTCGAAGTCGCCGTCGGCAAGTACCGACTTGCCGGGCCTGCACTGCGCGATGCGAGCGAGGAAGCGGTAGTGGCGTGGCAGGGTGAAGAACGACACGGCGAACGGGCTGGATACGGGATGATCGAGGTCGCGGACGGCGCGGTCCCAGTGGCCCCGCATGAGGACGCGGAGCGAGCGCAAGGCGATTTCGGCCTGGGTGTATGCCTCGCCGTGTTCGTGGGTCTCGCGGTATTTGTTGCAGTCGGCCAGCGCCTTGCGACATTGTTTCAGCACGTCGGCCGACCCCTGGAGCGGGTGGCCGAGCTGGTTCAGCTCCTCGTCGATCTTCTCGACCTTGATGAGTTCCTCCTTCGCCTGGTCGTGCAGGTATTGCGCGGCCTTTCCCGCCATGCGCCGCTGTCGATCCTGGAGGCGGACGACGAGGCCGTTGGGTTGGAGGTCCGACGTGAACAGAATGGCCGAGGTGAGGCTGAAATTCTTCAACTTCACCTGGCTGCCCTCGATCTCCCGCGAGATCGAATAGGCCTGCATCCGCCCCGGAGACACTTCCCAGGCCGTGGCCGTATGGGGCACGCCGGGCACCGTCACGACGAGTTCCGGCGTGGCGGCCTGGCCGGGGACGAACTGGGAGCCGACCCCGAGCCACATGGGCACCACGAGGATCCCGTCAGGCCCCCGGAACACCGCCGCCTGGACTTCGGGCCGCGAGGTGTTGATCCATTCGGGGGTCGTGGAACTGACGAGCAGCGGCTCGAGGAGGCGGAGTTCTTGATTGAGCAGCGCCATCGCCAGGAGTCGGTCCCGGCCCTGGTGGCTGTCGGCGAGGAATTTGTCGCTCCAGAAGGCGACGCCTCGATACCCCGCGCCGAGCGCGCAGTAGGTGAGCAGGCGGATCTGTTCGGGATGAGGGCCGACGGGTTCCGTATAGTTTTCGCCGCTCTTCGTGGGGCGTGTGAGATTCAGGAACCAGTCGGGGACGTGGGTCTGGATCCAGGTCCAGGTGTAGGCGTTGTTCGCGAGCCGCCGGCGCGTCATCAGCCAGTCGCGGTAGGCCGATAACTCGAGGCTCGTCATCAACGGCCAGCGGTGCGTGCCCACCATGAAACTGTCGAGACGAGAGAAGCCCAGTTGGCCGTCCCAGAGGTCGCCGAGGACGGGGCGCTGCGGGTCGGCATTGCGAAATTCATGAGCCAGCCGGGACGCGGTAGGGTACTGCTCCGCGTTGAGGTTGCTCCCGAGATCCCACGCGAGGACGCCGTCCTGCTCGAGGAAGCGCGAGACGGCGCGGGAGAAGTTGCCGCCGGAGGTAAGTTGTCCCTCCAGAGCGCTGTTGTTCGCCAGCATACCGGAGGGGACGAGCGACGGGACGATGCGCATGCCGAGTTTCGCGGCATCGGTCAGGGTCTGATTCGTCGTCGATTCGTCCATCCAAACCGTGTTGAAGCCCGCGTCATAGAGGACAGATC
>JANXSH010001267.1 GCA_025356615.1 Planctomycetia bacterium
GGGGGTGGGGTCAGACGCTCACCGGCTTCACCTTTACTCTTTATCTAGATACCAGGCTCATACGAGGAGTGCGTGATGGCAACTCTCCCATCCCCCTCGACTGTCGAGGAAGACTTAGCCCTGGCCTGGGAACGCCATCAGGCGGGCGACCTCCGCCGCGCCGAACAGGGCTACCGTCGCATCCTCCGAAGCCAGTCTCGCATTGCCCGCGTCTGGTTCTGCCTGGGCCAACTCTGCGAGGCCGACCGGCGGCCCGTCGAGGCCGTCGCCTGTTTCCGGCAGGCCCTCGAGATCGAGCCGGGAGAGGCCGAGGGCCATTTCCTGCTCGGCAACGCCCTGTTGGCACAGAGCAAATGGCCGGAGGCGGAGACCGCCTACCGCCGCTGCGTGGATTTCCGTCCCGAGCACGTCCCGGCTCTGGTGAATCTCGGCTTCGTCCTCGGCGAGCAGGATCGGCTCGATGATGCGAAGGAAATTTACGAGCGAGCCTTGGCACTGCGTCCCGAACAACCCGAGATCCCCCACAACCTCGCCAACGTTTTCCGCGAGCAGGGGCACCTCGACCGCGCCCTTGTTCTATACGACGACGCCCTCCGGCTGCGACCGGACTATTCCAAGGCGCTGGTCAACCGCGGCGTCGCCCTGGTCGCGATGAACCGGCTCGACGAGGCGATTCGCGACCTGGAGCAGGGCGCACAGCTCCAGCCCGATCTCCCCGAAGCGCATACGAGTCTCGGCGCTGCCCTGTCGGTGAAGCAGCGTTTCGACGAGGCATTCGCCCGTTATGAGCGTGCGCTGGAACTGAGTCCCGACCACGCCGAGGCCGCCTGGAACCGATCTCTCCTCCAGCTCCTCATCGGCGACTACCGCCGAGGCTGGCCGGGGTATGAGTGGCGCTGGCGGTGCAAGCGAACGACGCCTCTCCCCGCCTTCGGTCCGCCCCGCTGGGATGGCTCCCCTCTGACCGGGCGCACTATCCTCCTCTACGCCGAGCAAGGGCTTGGCGACACCCTCCATTTCGTTCGCTACGCGCCTCTCGTGAAGGAGAGGGGCGGGCGAGTCGTCCTGCAATGCCAGGGGGTGCTGCTTCGGTTGCTCTCCCGCACCCAGGGAATCGACCACCTGGTGGCGTGGGGGGTCGCCCCCCCGCCTTTCGATGTCTGGGCACCGCTCATGAGTCTGCCGGCCTTGTTCGGGACCACCTTGGAAACGATCCCCGCCGCGTGCCCCTACGTCTTACCGGACCCGGACTTGGTGTCTCAGTGGCGGCACCGGCTGGCTCCGGTCCGAGGGTTCCGCGTCGGCATCGCCTGGCAGGGCAGCCCACGCCACGCCTGGGACCGTCATCGCTCCGTCAGCCTGGAACAGTTCGAGCCTCTCGCTCGCGTCGAAGGGGTGCAATTGATTAGCCTGCAAAAGGGGGTCGGCAGCGAGCAACTCCCCGCTCTGGAGGGACGCTTCCCGGTGGTGAACCTGGGCGATCAGTTCGATGAGATGGCCGGCCCGTTCATGGACACGGCCGCCATCCTGGCAAACCTCGACCTCGTCATCACCATCGATTCGTCCCTGGCCCACCTGGCCGGGGCGATGGGCGTGCCCGCCCTGTTAGCCCTGACGTTTACGCCCGATTGGCGCTGGCTGCTCGGTCGCCCGGACAGCCCCTGGTATCCATCCCTACGACTATTCCGACAGCATCAACCAGGAGACTGGCCCGGCGTCTTCGTCCGACTTGCCGAGGAGTTGGCGAAAGAGGTCAACGTTCGACCCTTGCTGCGGCCCATCACGATCGAAGTGTCTGCGGGGGAATTGTTGGACAAGCTCACCATTCTCGAGATCAAGAGCGAGCGCATCACCGACCCGGATAAGCTGCGACACGTTCGCGACGAACTGATATTGCTGGCGGCGGTTCGCCAGGGAACTCTCCCCGCGACACCGGAACTGAGCGACCTCGCGGACCAACTGAAAGCTGTCAACCAGAAGCTCTGGCAGATCGAAGACGACATTCGCCTGTGCGAGCGAGAGGGCAGATTCGACGAGCAGTTCATCGGCCTCGCGCGGAGCGTCTACCGTGAGAACGATCGTCGCGCTACCCTGAAACATGCCATCAACGTCCTGCTCGGCTCGGCCCTGATCGAACAGAAGTCCTATGCCTCGTATACTCCTGATTCGCTCGGGTAGGACCGGCCCGGAATGACCATGCAGACGGCTGTGTCCTTCGATTTAGCCAGACGGGCGTCGGGATCAGTCCCGCGTCGAATGCGTGCTCGAAGACGGAGCGGATGTGCTGGATCGTCACGGCGAGCCGATAGGGTTCCCACTTCGCCGCCATCTTGTTCCTCGACCCGGCGAAGTCTTGGGGGGCCAGATCCGCCACGAGCCGCGACTTGCCGATGTGGGCGACCCGCGTATCGGCGGCCACCTTGTATTCTCGTCGCGGTCAGGGATGACACCTATTTAGGATCGCTCGATTGATAACTTCCCGAATCAGCGGGTGGGGCATAGTATAGTGGGACATCCAGCTACTTCCACGGAGGCCGAGCCGATGCCCACTACTTTCCCCTATCCCACCGAAGTCGAGCAGTCCATGAAGGTGATGT
>JANXSH010001271.1 GCA_025356615.1 Planctomycetia bacterium
CGCGAAGCGGAGCGCGAGGTCAGCGCGCTCCGCTTCGCGTCACGGCTACACGGTTGTTCATCCCAGGAAATTCGCCAAAATCATCCGCGCGACGCTGAAATAGATCACGATCCCCGTCACATCGACGAACGTCGCGACGAAGGGGCTAGACGCGATCCCCGGATCGACACCCAGGCGCTTGAAGATCAACGGCAACATCGAGCCGATCACCGTGCCCCACAGGCAAATGGCCGCGACGGAAATCGCGATCACCAGGGCGAGATCCCAGCGCGGCACCGGCTCCACGCGCAGCGAACACTTCGCCGGGAACTTGTACACCCAGTGGGTTTTGTCGGGGGTCAACTCCGGCTCCGGCGGCACGGCATCCTCCGGCAACTTTACTTCCGCAGGCGCGTCGCGCGTCAGGAGTTGCGGCGTGCCCCCCGGTAGTTGGACCGTCACCACCTCTTCGTCCCCGAATAGGCCGAGGAACTTCTTGCGCGTCTCCTCCTTGACCACCAGGGGAGAGGAGGCCGGCACGCGCACCTCGAAGGCGTCCGGTCTAGGCGGCGAACTGCTGCGCACACTCTCGGGCGTGAACGACGCGCGGAAGAAGCCGATGAGGCCGAGCGTCAGGCCGAGCAGGATGCCCATGACGATCTCGTGGCGGAAGACGCGGAGCCAGTCCTTGCCGCTGACCTCGCCGAGTGCGAGGGCGCGGGTGATAAGGGTCGCCGCCTGCGAGCCGGAGTTGCCGCCCGTGGAGATGCACAGGGGCACGAAAAGGCTCAGGACGACCACCTGCGCGATCGATTCCTCGAACGCCGACAGGGCGGTGAATGTGAACAACTCCGCGCCGAAGAGGCACGAGAGCCAGAACGCCCGGTTGCGCCACAGTTTGAAGAAGCCCGCCTCGAGGTAGCTCTCCTCCATCGGGCCGACGGCTCCCATGCGGTGGGCGTCCTCGGTCGCCTGATCGACGACATCTTCGAGGACATCGTCGGAGGTGATGATGCCGACGAGCCGGCCATCCGCATCCACGACGGGCATGGCGATGAGGTTGTACTCGCCGAACAGCTGCGCGACGGTTTGACGGTCCTGGGTGTCCTTGACCGAGACCACCTTGGCTTCCATGAACTCCGAGATCGGCGTCGGTCGGGGGTGCATGATGAGGTCGCGCAACGACACGACGCCGAGGAGCCGGCGCTGGTCGTCCACGATGTAGGCGTAGTAGATCGTCTCGCTGTCCGGTGCCTGGAGACGGAGACGCTCGAACGCCTCCTCCGTAGTGATGTGGTGCGGCAGCCAGGCGTAATCCGTCGTCATCAACGCCCCGGCCGTGTCCTCCG
The DNA here is from genome assembly GCA_025356615.1 of Planctomycetia bacterium. Lineage (GTDB taxonomy): Bacteria > Planctomycetota > Planctomycetia > Gemmatales > Gemmataceae > JANXSH01. The sequence goes on from JANXSH010001271.1 coordinate 1,329, forward strand.
GGTACTGCATGAGCTTGACGATATCCCGCCGATCGGCCTCATCGACGAGGCGCAGGAGGCTGTCCCGCACCGGCACGGGGAGTTCGCGCAACAGGCTCGCCCGGTCGTCGTGGGACATCTCCTCGATGAGGTGAGCCATCTGCTCCCGGCCTGCACCCTTGACCATCTCCATCTGCATCTCGATCGAGAAGTAGGGGAAGATGGCTGCCTGTTTTTCGATCGGAGCGGTGTGCAGGAATCGCCACGTTTCCTCGATCGAAAAGGCGTCGGTGAGCGACTCGGCGACCGTGGCGGGGTGGAGAGTGTCCGTGAACGCCTCCATCGCCGGCTTGTCGTCCTTGAGAAGCATGTAGCGTGCTTCGGGCGTGAATAGCGGGTCAGGCATGACTTCTCGAGGGCCGTGAGGGGAGTTGATCCGTGATCGTCCCCCTCGCCCTTGTACTCAGGGGAGAGGGGTTAGGGGTGAGGGGTTCTTTCGGGCTAGGATTCTCCCCCTCACCCCCGACCCCTCTCCCCCTGAGTACAGGGGGAGAGGGGAGCATCTGTTACAAGACGAGGTTGTCGATCAATCGCGTGGTGCCGATCGTCACTGCGAGGGCCAGGATCGCCCCCGATTGCACTCTCTCGGGAACGGCGAACGTGTCCCCAGAGACGACCGCCGCGTAATCCAATACCGCCCCAGGCGTCGCGGCGATGTGATCCGCCATCACCCGGCGAAGGGTTGCGGGGTCGGTTTCGCCCTGAGTGAATCGCTCGGCAGCTGCGGTCAACGCTCGATGGACACAGACGGCTTTCGTTCTCTGCTCGGAGTCAAGATAGCGGTTCCGCGAACTGAGAGCTAGCCCGTCTGGCTCGCGGACAGTTGGCCGGACCACGACTTCGACGGGGACGGCGAGGTCGCGGACGAGTTGTTGGACGATTCGGACCTGCTGAACGTCCTTCTGCCCGAGATAAACCCGATCCGGTTGGACGAGGTTCGAGAGCTTCAGGACCACCGTCGCCACGCCGCGAAAATGGCCGGGCCGCGACGCGCCTTCCCACTCGTCCTGCAAACCCGTCACCTCGACGAACGTCCGATACCCTCCGGGGTAGATGACCTCCGGCGCGGGGTGGAAGATCAAATCGACACCGGCCTCACGACAGAGCCGGACATCGTCGTCGAACGGACGAGGGTAGCGCGAGAGGTCTTCGTGGGGGGCGAATTGCGTCGGATTCACGAAGATCGAGACGACGACGAAATCGCACTCACTGCGGGCCGCCTCGATGAGACTGCGGTGCCCCCGGTGCAGCGCGCCCATCGTGGGGACGAATCCGATGGACAATCGTTTCCTGCGCGCCTCGGCCCTCGCGCTTCGCAACTCGTCGGTCGTGGTCACGAGGACGGATTCCCGACGGGTCGTGCGGGCCTGGAGGGCCAGCACCAGTCCGAGATACGATCCCGGTTCGACGTGCGTCAGGCCGAGATCCCCTGCGAGGCGGGTCAGGACAGCGCCGGCTTCCCCGGCCTGGTCCTGTTCGGCGAGGACTTCGACCTCGGCGAACGTGCCAAGACCTTCGACTTCGTCGAGGCAAACGGTCACTTCGGTGCCTTGGTAGGATAGCGGGAAACTCGCCCGTCGTTTGCGGACGACGGCGACCGCGCGGAATCCGAGCATCCGCAACATCTCGGCGTGCTGTGCGGCGGCCTCGTCGCCATCAGGTAGCGCAATCTCGCTCTCGAGGCGGACCTTCAACGTGCCCGGCTGCTTCGCCCCCTTGTAGGTGAAGTAGTTCTTCGACCCAATGCGGCGCAGGCGGAACGCCTCGCCGGTGCGGGCGAAGTCCCGATCGGCCGCGTTGAAGTAGTGATCCACCTCGACGTGAACGACCTCCGGCCCCGCCCCGAGCCGCGCGAGCCGCGAGCGCAGATCGACGGGGTCGATGTTCGCGTATTTTTGCTCGATTTCCAGCATGTGAGACTCGGTGATAGCGAATCAGGGATCGGAATGGTAGAATACAGAAGATTAGCCACAGATGAACACAGATAAATGCGAATGCTTTGTTGAACCCATTCAGGTCTTTCATCCGTGTTCATCTCTGGCTAATTCCTGCTTTCTCACTGTACCGATGAGGGAGGACGATGGCGAACTTCACAACCGTGTGCCGAGTCGGTGAACTGGTCGAAGGCGAAGGAAAGACCGTGATCGTCGAGGGCAAAGAAGTCGCCCTCTTCCGCTGCAATGGGGAACTATTCGCCATCGACGATATGTGCCCCCACATGGGCGCATCTCTCGCCGGGGGCCACGTCGAGAATGGCGTCGTCACCTGCCCCTGGCACGCCTGGCGGTTCCGTCTGAACGACGGCACCTGGGCCGACAACCCGCGTATCAAGATCGGCAGTTATCCCGTTCGCATCGAGGGCGACGAAGTCCAGGTGTCTCCACCCGAGGGCAAATCATGATTCGCTCGACTTATTTCCGCGCCGCCGCCGTTTTGGCTCTCGCGCTGGTGTCGCTGCCCACTCCCGGCACGGCCCAACGCCCCGACACGACAACCTTCACGCCGCGCTTCGAGGCCGTCGCCGAGACGCGCCTGCTCATGGAGGGCATGGTCCACTCCAACTATCGCAGTCTCGACAAGCTCTTGAAGAAGAAGCCGACCGACCGCGAGACGTGGGTCTTCGCGCGAGGACAAGCAATCCTCGTTGCCGAGTCGGGCAATCTGCTGCTCTTGCGTCCCCCCAAGGGGACAGGCCGGGAGCCGTGGATGAAGCTCGCGATGGAGATGCGATCCCAGGCAGTAACGGTGGCCCGCGCAGCTGCCGCCAAGGATCACGCGAAGAGCGTTCAGGGGATGGCGGAACTGAAGACGAGTTGCATTCGCTGCCATCAAACCTTCCGCGTCGATGTGAAACTCGACCCCGCACCAGTCCCCGGCGAGACCGATGCGGAATGATCCGCTTGACGAAAGACCCGTCCAGCCGTAACCTTTGCCTCCATCACGGATCGCGTCGAGTTCGGCACAAGATCCGGCGGCCAGCGGCGAATGATCCAATAGCTAGCGACGGCATATCCTCCCACGGGGTATGGCCGATTCGAGTATCCGGTCCCGATATTCCCCAGGGAGGCAACACTCCGCCATGTCCAACGTACCGACTCCGGTCAACATTCCGGCCGGAACTCCACCGTCCCATGACAACAAAGTCACCGTCATCAGCCACTCGAACCTCTTCTACTGGTGGCCCGTATGGGCCGTCGGCTTCCTGATGGCTGGGCTGACGTACTGGGATGGCGACTACCTTGCGACCGTCCCGGCAGGCACCAAAGCAGTCAAGGAGGTGACCTACGCTGGTGATAAGCGAGAAGCCTATGTCCTGCCCGAGAGGCAAATGGTCAGTCGCGAATCGAAAGATCGCGACATCGAGAAGCGAAGGGAATCGGAGACGCGCGACCCCCGCATCCACATGGCCAAGAGCAAGAATTACGGCGTCATCTTCTGCGTCACTCTGCTGCTGGTCATCACGATCACGAATATCCCGCTGCGCGGAATGTGGTCCCTGGTGGTCATCATCACCATCATCATGATGTCCGTCATTTTCGCTTTGGCGGGATGGTGGGACAACATCTTCAACGCCCTGGAATTGCTCGATATCCGCATCAACGCGGGTGGTTACCTGTTCATCTCCTGCGGACTGTTCGTCATCTGGCTCTTCACGATCCTGATCTTCGACAAGCAGGTCTACATCGAGTTCGAGCCGGGTCAGTTCAAGGTCTGCACGGAAATCGGCGGCGGCGAAAAGGCCTACGACACGATCGGCATGACGCTCGAGCGCCAGCGGAGCGACCTGTTCCGGCACATTATCCTCGGCATCGGGTCGGGGGATCTCATCGTTCGGACGACTGGGGCACAGGCGCACCAATTCGACCTGCCCAACGTGCTGTTCATCGGCAAGAAGGTGCAGATGATCGAGGATCTTCTGCGCCGAAGGAAGACCGGCGAAGGGAAGTGAGTTAGCGAAGGGCGAGAGCTTAGCCGTTGCAACGGCTGGGCTTGGGTGTTCTCCGAATGCCGAAAAAACCGCGTATCCCCTTTGACGGGGACACGCGGTTCGTTTATACTGACCTTCTTCACCCTGCATCATGGCCCGAGAGCGGGGACAGTATGCGGCCTCGTCGAGCCGCCGGGCCTGGGATTTCAATCCCAAACATTCATCGAGTCAACCATTCACTGGGTTCGGGAGGTACTGCGTGGCGATCGTTCAGATCAAGGATCTAATCGAGGCCGGTGTCCATTTCGGTCACAGGGCGAGCCGTTGGAATCCGAAGATGCGTCCGTACATCTACGGCAAGCGCAATCTCATCCACATCATCGACCTGCGCGAGACCGTTCGCGGGATGCTGCGGGCCTATCGCTTCATCGCCAAGGTCGCCGCAGGCGGTGCCCAGGTGGTGTTCGTCGGCACCAAGCGCCAGGCACGCGAGTCGATCGAGACCGAGGCGGCCCGTTGCGGCATGCCCTTCGTCAGCGAACGCTGGCTTGGCGGCACGCTCACGAACTACCGCACGATTCGGGATCGCCTCAAGCGACTCCACGAGCTCGAGGGAATGTGGCTGCCTGCGGGGGAGAATCCCTCCAAGCACAATATGTCGCACTACATGAAGGGCATGCTCAGCCCCCAAGGGAAGTTCGAAGTCCACCTCGCCCCGCCGACGGCCCCGATCCACACCTACAGCAAGAAGATGGTCGCGACGCTCAACCGCGAGCTGACCAAGATCCAGCGCAACCTTTCCGGCATCCGTGACATGCCCCGGCCCCCCGAGGCCATGATCGTCGTCGATCCCAAGCGCGAACACATTGCCGTCAAGGAAGCTCAACGTATGGGCGTCGCCGTCGTGTCGCTCATCGACACCGACAGCGACCCCGACACGGTCGATCTGCCGATCCCCGGCAACGACGACAGCATCCGCTCGATCGAGTTGATCCTCGGCAAGCTGGCGGACGCCGTCCTCGAGGGCAAGGCTTCTCTCCCCGCCGAGGCCCCGCAACAAGGGCCGGGTGGTGGGGGTCGCAATCGTCCCGCGCCGAACCCGGCGTCGGCCCAACATGCGGCCCCCGCGCCGGCCGCAGCGCCCGCGCCCGCCCCGGCCGCGCCGGCCCACGTCGAAGGCTGATCGTGTGTCCATCGCGTCGGGGGCGATTTCGCCCCCGACGCATCGTTTCTCGGGGGCGAACTGTTCCCTCCGCCTGGCCCTCGCGCCAGGCGTTCGTGCTTTTACTGATCGTCATCCCAGGATGGTTCGGGAGTCCGCTACGATGGAAGTCAATGCCGCCGATGTCAAGAAACTGCGTGATCGCACCGGCATGCAGATGATGAAATGTAAGGCCGCCCTGATCGAGGCGGGCGGCGATATGGAAAAGGCCATCGACCTCCTTCGCACGCAGAACAAGGGGGCCGCTATCAAATTGGCCGACCGAGAGGCGGCCGAGGGCCGCATCGGCATCCACATCGATGCCTCCAAGGGCGTCGGCGCGATCGTCGAGTTGCGCTGCGAGAGCGCGCCGGTCGCCAAGACCGACCTGTTCATCAAGCTCGCCGAGGATCTCGCTCGCCAGGTCGCCGTCGAGGGCGTGCCCGCCGACGTGCCGACCTTCTTGGCGAAGCCGTTCATCGACAACCCCGCGCAGACGGTCCAGGACCGCATCGGCGAACTCGTCGGCCTGATGCGCGAGAACATCAAGCCGGCCCGGATGCAACGCCTCGAGGGCCGGGTCGGCCACTACGTCCACCACGACGGCAGCGTCGGCGTGCTGCTCGCCGTCGAGGGAGATCAGCACGACGCTCAAATGTTGCGCGACGTGTGCATGCACATCACGGCCAAGAGTCCCGTCGCCGCCGTCCGCGAGGAGATCCCGCAGGATCGCATCGCCAAGGAGACCGAGATCGCCCGCGCCCAGGCCGTCGAAGAGGGCAAGAACAAGCCCGCGAACATCATCGACAAGATCGCCGAGGGCAAGCTCCGCAGCTGGATGTCCGATAACATCCTCCTCGATCAGCCCTTCGTCAAGGACGAGTCGAAGACCGTCGGCCAGCTCCTGACCGGGGCGGGGCTGAAGTACAAGAAGTTCGTTCGCTATCGGGTCGGCGACTTGGCGTGAGTATGCGCAGCGTGCCGCGAAGACCTAACCCCCTAACCCCCTTCCCTAAAAGGAAGGGGGGATCAGACAAG
>JANXSH010001277.1 GCA_025356615.1 Planctomycetia bacterium
TGCAGGACGACGGGATCGACGACGAGGCGTTGCTCATCGACCCCGACCGGCCCAGCACGGTGAAGGAGCGCTACATCGGTCGCGCCCAACACCGCCACCCGCAACAGATGATTCGCGTCGATTACGAGGTCCGCTCGGCCCTCTCCCACGAGATGACCAAGAGATTGGGTCAGATCCTCGCGCGGCAGATTCGGCACGCGGACATCGTGTTGATTAGCGATTACGACAAGGGCGTTTGCACGCCCGAGTTGCTCGCGATGGTCATCCGCGAGGCCAAGGCCGCCGGCGTTCGCGTGATCGCGGACCCGATTCGCGGCAACGACTACCGCAAGTACCACGGCTGCTCGGCGATGACGCCGAATCGCCTCGAGGCGGGCCTCGCTACCCGTCGCACCATCTCGACCCTCGGCGAGGCGATGGCGGCAGCGACCGAGTTGCGAAACACGCTCGGCCTGGAGGCGGGCATCGTCACGCTCGACCGCGACGGCATGGCGATGTCTCATAGCGACGGGCGCGACACGCACTTCCCGACGCGCCCGCGTCAGGTCTACGACATCACCGGCGCGGGCGACATGGTCTTGGCGGTCCTCGGCATGGGGTTGGCGGGGGGGCTGGACTACCCGACCTCGATCCGGCTGGCGAACATCGCGGGCGGCCTGGAGGTCGAGAAGATCGGCGTCGCCACGGTCACGCGCGAAGAGATCCTCCGCGACATCCTGCACGGCGGGAGCCTCCGCACTCATGCGAAGGTCGTCTGTCGCGATGATCTGGTCAAGGAGTTGGAACGTCGCCGAGCGGTCGGCCAGCGCGTTGCGTTTACCAACGGGTGTTTCGACGTGCTGCACGCCGGACACGTCCAATATCTTTGCGAAGCCCGCGCCCAGGCGGACGTGCTCGTCGTCGGCCTCAACAGCGACGCGAGCGTGCGTTCGCTCAAGGGGCCGACCCGGCCCGTGAATGCGTGTGAGGAGCGGGCGCTCGTCCTCGCGGGGCTGGAGGCGGTCGATTTCCTGGCGGTGTTCGAGGAGCAGACGCCGTGGGAGTTGATCCGACTCGTCCGCCCCGATGTCCTCGTCAAGGGGGCGGACTACCAGCGCGAGCAGGTCGTCGGCGGCGAATTCGTCGAGTCCTACGGCGGACGGATCCACCTGGCGACGCTCCGCGAAGGCTTCTCGACGACGAGGCTGCTGAAACGACTCGAGGCGGCGTGAGACCTTCCCCACCCCGGACGACCAAGCCATGAACGTAAGCATCTTCCTCCCCGGCTGGATCGGAGACGCCGTGATGGCCACCCCAGCCATCCGGGCGCTGCGGCGGCACTTCGCGGGCGCTCACTTCACGGCCATCGTCAAGCCCTACGTCAAGGCGGTGCTGGACGGCTCGCCGTGGTTCGACGAGGTCGTCCCGTATCACGGTGGCCCCTGGTCGCAGGGCGTGTTGGCGACGGCGTGGAAGCTCCGGCGACACCGGCCCGACCTCGCGATCCTTTTCCCCAACAGCGCTCGCTCGGCCGTGACCGCGTGGCTCGGCGGCGCGAGGCGAATCGTGGGGTACGCCCGCTACGGGAGGTCGGCCCTGCTCTCCGACAAGGTCGAGCCGATGCGCCACCCCGACGGGGCGCTCATCGTCTCGCCGGTCCTCGACGCCTACAACCGCCTCGCGCTGGAGGTCGGCTGCCCGACGCCGGGACACGACCTCGAGTTGTTCACGACGCCCGCCGACGAAGACGCCGCCCGGCGCGTCTGGGAGTCTGTCGGGTTCGACGACTTCCCCGAAGTGGTCTGCCTCAACCCCGGCGCTGCGTTCGGCGCGGCGAAACACTGGCCGGCGGACTACTTCGCGGGCCTGGCGCGTGACCTCGTCGATCGGCGCGGCTGCGGCGTCCTCGTCCTGTGCGGCCCTGCGGAACGCCAACTCGCCGGCGACATCGCGACAGCAACAGGCCGGCCTGGCGTCTTTGCACTGGGCGACCTCGTGACGCGCGCGGGCATCGGACTCTCGATCGGCCTGACGAAAGCCTGCGTCCGGCGCGCGGACTTGCTCGTGACGACCGACAGCGGCCCGCGTCACTTCGCCCATGCGTTCGACCGCCCCGTTGTGACGCTCTTCGGCCCCACACACATCGCCTGGACCGAGACGTATCACCTCCGCGCCATCCACCTCCAGAAGCCGGTGCCGTGCGGCCCCTGTCAGCGGCGCACCTGCCCGCTCGACCACCGCTGCATGAAGGAGTTGACGCCGGGCGAAGTCTTCGACGCCGCCGAATCCCTGCTCCAGGGGTCGAGTTGAGAGAGACCATTCGTAGGGTGGGTCGAGCGGAGCGAGGCCCACCAGCACTTCACCG
>JANXSH010001303.1 GCA_025356615.1 Planctomycetia bacterium
TCAAGGTGGTCTTCAACTCGGTCTCTTTGGGCGTCTTCCACCCGACGGGCCGGATCGTCGCGTATGGACAGGACGGCGACGATACCATCGTGGTGGGGGGCGGTATTTCGCGCTCCGCGTGGCTGTTTGGCGGTGCAGGGAACGACAGGCTGAAGGGCGGCGCAGGCAATGATGTCCTGGTCGGCGGCGAAGGCAATGACGTGCTGATGGGCGGCGACGGTCGAAACCTGCTGATCGGCGGGACGGGCATGGACCACTTGGTGGGCGGCGAAGGCGACGACATCCTGGTGGCCGGGTTCACCGATTTCGACTCGGATCAAGTGGCGTTGCACGCCATCATGCAGGAGTGGACGCGAACGGACATCGGTGCCGTGGCGCGCATCGAACACCTGCGAAACGGCTCTCTTGGAGCGTTCAACGGGACGGTGCTGCTGAATGCGACGACGGTCCACGACGATGGCGATGTGGACGTGCTGACGGGCAATGACGGGTTCGACTGGTTCTTCTATAACGTCGATCGAGTGGGTACTAGTCCCGATCGTGTCACGGACATCAGCCGTTCGGAGTCACGCGTCGCGGTGGAGATCAACTTCTGACGAACGGAGTTGGTGTTCGCGGGGGAGTCGGATACTGGTCCGACCTAACCCCCTAACCCCCTTCCCTAAAGGGAAGGGGGGACCGGAGGCATGTCTGATGGCGTCACGTCTCCCTTTGGCTGGTCTGGCTCCCCCTCCCCTTTAGGGGAGGGGGCTGGGGGGTGGGGTCAGCCGTTCGGGAACCTTCATCTGCTCTCTTCGACTGGTATTGCTCCCCCTCCCGCAGGGGGGTGAGGTCTTCGCCACTCACCGCCGGGCCAGGTTCGGCTCGACAGGAAGCCCCGCAGCCCCAGGAGGCGCGGCGGTGTTCGGCAGCACAGATTTGAGGACGCGGAGCAGGCCGTCGGGGTAGACACCGAGGGCCAGCGTCAAGAGGGCACAGACCCAGATCGTGCCGAGGACCGGGCGCGGCTTCAGCGGCGGCAGCGGCTCGATGCCCTCGCGGAGGTACATTACGACGGCCAGGCGGAGGTAGTACCCCGCGCCGATGGCGGCGTTGATCGCCATGATGAGCGCGAGGATGCGGTAGAGTCGGCCTTGCTCTGCCATGCCGGGCGGCAGGCCGAGGGCGTCGAGGAACAGGAAGAACTTGCCCATGAAGCCCGCCGTCAGCGGGATGCCGATCATGCTGAAAAGGAACAACACCATGAGGAGCGCCATGCCCGGATGGCTGCGTCCCAGGCCCGCGAGGTCGTCCACGTTCTCGACTTGGTCGCCGAGGTAGTGCAGGGCGGCGAAGAGGCCGACGGTCATCGCGCCGTAGGCGACGAGGTAGAACAGGAGCGCCTCGACGCCGCCGACCGGGGAGTTTCCGAACGACAAGTACGGCACGACGGCGAGGCCGACGAGCATGTAGCCCGCGTGGGCGACGCCGGAATAGGCGAGCATACGGCGGAGGTTGTTCTGGAGCAGGGCGAGGATGTTGCCGAGCGTCATGGTGACGGCGGCCATGATCCACAGGAGCATCGGGAGCTGCACGCCGAGCGCGTGCCCCGGAAGGATCTCGTTGCCGCCGGGGGCGAGGACGTAGCCCAGCACGCGGAGCAGTGCGGCGAAGCCGACGACCTTCGGGACGACCGCGAGCAGCGCCGCCATCGGCAGGGACGCGCCCTGGTAGACATCCGGGGCGTAGAAGTGGAACGGCACCGCCGTGATGCGAAAGCCGAGGCCCGCGACGACCATGACGATCGCGAGGAGCGACACGCTCACCCAGGGGAGCTTGCGGGCGGCGTCGACCTGGCTGTTGCCCAGCGCGTCGAGCATGGCGGGGATGTTGGTCGTGCCGGTCAGGCCGTAGAGGTAGCTGAAGCCGAAGAGCATGAGGGCCGACGAGAAGATGCTCAGGAGGAAGTACTTCATCGCCGCTTCCTGCGCGCGGGCGTCCCCCTTGGGCAGGTAGAGCATGACGTAGGTCGGGATGCTGATGAGTTCCAGCGCGAGGAATAGCGTGATGAGGTCGTTGGCCCCGCCGACGATACTCATTCCCGCGACGATGAGCAGCAGGCAGCCGTGATACTCCCCCGCGTGTTCGTCGCCCGCGTCGTCCCAGCCGAGCAGGACGAGGGCCGCCCCGGTGATGAGTGCCAAAACCTTGAAGAACAGCGAAAGCTTGGTGTACAGCACCGGCGCGGCGTAGACGACGGCGCGGAGGGCCTGGACGTGCTTCTCGGGATCCTCGACCTTCTCGCGGAAGGCATCCTCGAGCGTGAGGGTGTTCTTCGTGATGCTGAACAGGGCAGCGCCGGCACAGGCTAGAGCGAGTAGCGCGAACAGGCCCCAGGTGTGGCGACGTACTTTGAACGTCGCCCCCAGGAAGAGGACGCACGCGGCCAGCCCGAGGATGATCTCGGGCAGCATCACGGGGATGAAACTCTGGAGGGCTGCGACGGTGTTCTCATTCACGGTGCGGGATCTCTCGAACAGTGTTCAGACTCGTAGGGTGGGTCGAGCGGAGCGAGGCC